>JBOHWJ010000541.1:0-5248 GCA_050736495.1 Binataceae bacterium (SeqCode)
AGTTGGAGCGCCGCGCCGCGCGGCGCACTCGCGCTGATTCTTTTGCTCGACCAGTTCCCGCGCAACATGTTCCGCGGCTCGGCACGGGCCTATGCGACCGACGCGCTGGCTCTCGCAATGGCCAAACGCATGGCCGCCTCCACGACGGACCGCGCCCTCCCGCCGGCGCCGCGGCTCTTTGTCTACCTGCCGTTCGAGCACAGCGAGAATCTTGCCGACCAGCATGAATCCGTGCGTCTGACACGCGCGGTTGTCGCCGAATATCCAGCGGCGGCGGGGTTTCTTCCCTACGCTGAGCAGCATCTTGCGGTGATCGAGCGCTTCGGCCGCTTCCCCTATCGCAACGTCATTTTGGGCCGTCCCTCGACGCCGGCCGAAATCGACTTTTTGCGCGGCCAAGGCCCATCCGTATGACGGGCCGCGCGAGTCCCGCGTCAGCCACCTCTTAGGGAAGCTCCGCAGAAGCTGTCGTGTGGTCATTCCGAGCGCCTCTAGCGGAGCTTTAGGCGAAGCGAGCAAAGGAGTCGGCGACGTGCGTTTAGAATCAGCGAGGAATCCCGAATTCCGTTATTTTTCTGAAGTTTTTCCGGGATTCTTGACTGCGCGGACTCCGTTCAGAATGACAAAAATGACTTGTGCAGAGGTTCCTTGGGTCATTGCAACCCGACAGAGCGCCGCGCGCGATCAGCGCGCGATATCGTGGTCGCTGAGGTGAACCTCGAAACCACCCTGCCTCAGCCGCTCGGATAATTCGCGCGCCAACACGGGCGAACGATGACGGCCGCCGGTGCATCCCAGTCCGATGGTGAGATAACTCTTGCCTTCGCGCCGATAAAACGGAATCAGAAATTCAAGCAGGCGGGCGACTTCGTCGACGAAACGGCGCGCCTCGGGCTGCGCCATAACGTACTCGCGCACCGGCGGTTCGAGCCCGCTCAGCCGGCTCAGTTCGGCGACGAAAAATGGGTTCGGGATGAAACGCACGTCGAGCACGAGGTCGAGTCCGACCGGTTGGCCGTACTTGTAGCCGAATGAAATGATCGCGATCGCCATGCGGTCGCCGGTCTTCGGCCCCATCACGGCCGCCGTTACGATCTCGCGCAACTCGTGCACGGTCAGCGTGGTGGTATCAATCACGCGGGTGGCGTGCTCGCGTATCTCGGCCAGCGCCAGGCGCTCGCGCCGAATACTATCGGCCACGCTTAGTCCGCTTTCGGCCAGCGGATGAGGCCGGCGGCTCTCCGAGTATCGGCGTGCCAGCACGTCGTTGGAAGCGTCGAGGAAAAGAATCTCGGGCACGAAACCGTCGCGTTCCAGTTCAGCGAACGCTTGCGGCCATTGCGGAAAGAAAATCTTCTCGCGCGGGTCGACTCCGAGCGCGATTCCGGCGAGCTTGAGGTTCTGTCCGGTCGCCAGTTTCACCACCGACGCCGCCAGCGCCACCGGCAGATTGTCAACGCAATAGAAGCCCAAATCCTCCAGCACACGCATCGCGGAGGCGCGTCCGGAACCGGAGACGCCGGTGACGATAATCAGCCGGGTGGGATGGCGTGGTGGGCCGGTCGCTTCGTTCTGCATCATCGGGGGCCAAGCGCCTTGCGCCAGATTGCAAGTGGCCGCGAACCGAAGCGGCGCTCGCTAGCGGATCGCCGCCCGGGTGGTATCGGATGCGAGAGCGGATCCTCAGTAGCGGCTATCCTCTTCCATGATAGTGCGGAAAATCTCGTTCGCATCCGCCGCTTTGATCAAGCTGTCGCGGAAGGCCGCGTCCTTGAACAGGCGCGAGACTCGCGCGAGCGCCTTCAGATGAAGGCTGGTCGAATCCTCGGGCGCGACCAACAAAAAAAACAAATGGGTCGGACCGCCGTCGAGCGACTCGAAGTCGACGCCCTGTCGATGACGGCCAAAGGCGCCGAGGATGCGGGTTACGCCCTTGAGCTTGCCATGCGGAATCGCGATGCCATCGCCGATCGCGGTGGAACCCAGGCGCTCGCGCTCGGCTAAGACGGCGGCGAGCATTTCGACGTCGATTTCCCGATGTCTGGCAGTGAGACAGGACGCCAGTTCATGCAGGACTTCGGCTTTCGACTGGCCTTTCAAGTCCGGTTCAATAGTTTCCGAACCAAGAATTTCGGTAATCTTCATGTTCTAGCGGACAGAAGACATGTCTTTCAGGCGTCCGCGTCCCCTTCTCCGCAGTCTCCTCTGGAGCGTGAGATAGTCAGAATCGAGGCCGGTTTCCGCGCCGGTTATTAAAGATCTCCGAGACGCCATTACAGGATTACCGAACTCTCTCAATCGTGGGATCCAAATACGATCCTGATCTATGCGCGGCTGAGTCCCGCCCCGGGCAATATCTCTTCGGCGGCGCTCAGCACCTCTCCAGTCGAAGGCGCGCGCACTTTTTTGGCTTTAACCTTACCCAGATGACTCTTAAGTTGACGCCCAACCTTGTCGGCCAGCAGATCGATCACGGAGTAGAGATCCTTGGTTTCCTCCTGCGCCGTCACGGCCATGCGTCCGGACTTGACAGTAACTTCGCCGTGCTGGCGGTATTTGTCAACCGAGAGAATCAGGTGCACTTCACAGGCGCGCTTAAGATATTTGGTCAGGTGCGTGAGTTTGCGCTCGGCGTATGTGCGCAACGCTTCGGTCGGCTCTACGTGACGAAAAGTAACGGTCACGCCGGCCGGTGGAACCTGGGCCTTGCGCCACGTGCGGTGCGTCTTGCGCAGCGATGCGCGGCTTCTTTTTCCCTCGCGTGCCTTGCCTGTCATACGCTTTCACCTTCCTTGCTGATTTCAGCAAACCTTAAAAGCGCGGACCGCGTCTCCCCGTTTTCCTTCCAAATTGGCGGGCGAGACGAAGCCACCTCGTATAAGCCGATGCTGACAGTGAATGCTGGGGGCTGGTAGCGGCGTCGCCCGAGATTTCCGTTGAGATTTTCGTCATGGCGGCGCGTTCCAGTTGGGCGCGACATCCGGCTGGCTCAACTGCCAAGCTTCCTGCGGCGGCTGGAAGGCAGAATGCCGAGCGCCTGACGGTACTTGGCGACAGTGCGGCGCGCAATATTGATCTGATCCTTGTGCAGAATGTCGGCGATCGCCTGATCGGAGAGTGGAGCGCCGTCTTCCTCGGCCGCCACCAGCACCCGAATTTTCTCTTTGACCGTTTCGGCGCTGACGTCTTCGCCGTCGGTCGCCTTCACTCCCGAAGTGAAGAAGAACTTCAGCTCGAAGATGCCCTGCGGCGTATGCGCGTACTTGTTGGCGGTAGCGCGGCTGATGGTCGACTCGTGCATCCCGATATCTTCCGCGACATCCTTGAGTACGAGCGGCTTCAACTGAGCGATGCCGTGCTCGAAGAAGGCGCGCTGAAACTTCACGATCGAATTGGCGACTTTGAAAATCGTCTGCTGGCGCTGGTAAATTGACTTCACCAGCCAGCGTGCCGAACGCAGGCGCTCCTGCAGGTACTCCTTGGTCGCGGCGGCGACCGCGCCGTCATTGAGCACGCGCTGGTAGTAATTGGCCAGCCGCAACCGCGGCACCGCGCTCTCGTTGAGTGTGACCGTAAAGTCCTCGCCGGCCTTCTGGCCGACCTTTTGGATGAAAACGTCGGGTACGATGTATGCCGGTTCCTGACCGCCATAGTCGCGGCCGGGCTTGGGTTCGAGCACCGAGATGACTTTGGCCGCCTCGCCCACCATATCCATCGGCACACCGAGGGCCTTGGCGATTTCGGTATAGCGATGCTTCTCGAGCAGGTCGAGATGATTTAGCACGATCCGCGCCGCGAGCGATTCCTCCATGCCGAGATTCGCGAGCTGGCTATAGAGGCATTCGCGCAAATCGCGCGCGCCGACGCCGGGCGGATCGAGCCGCTGGACGCGCTTGAGCACGCGCTCGACGCGAGCGACGTCGGTCTCCAGTTGCGCCGCCAATTCCTCGAGCGGTGTTTCCAGATAGCCGTCGTCGCTGAGATTATAGATTATGGTCGCGCCGACGCGCTGGTCGGTGTCGTCGAGGTTCGAGAGCCTGAGCTGCCAGATGAGATGGTCCTCGAGCGAGGTCTTGCGAGTGAGCGTATTCTCGAGTGTGCGGCGGTCGTCGTCGGGTTCGGCGGATTGGCCGTCCTGCCAGTTGTTGGAATAGTTTTCGAGATATTCGCGCCAGTCGACCTTGTCCAGACGGTTGAGCTCGCGCAGTTCCACGGCCGCGTCTGGCGCTTCAGTCGCGACCGTCTCGACGGGACGTTCCTCGCCAGGCGGCTCCCATTCGCTCTCGGTTTCAGCGCTGCCCGCTTCGGGTTCAGATGCGAGCGGCTCGGGGTCCGCAGGGCTGGTTTCGCCGGGCTCGCCTTCACCGTTGGCGGCAGCCTCGGCCACGCTCCGGTCGAGCGGTTCCAGCATCGGGTTGGAGTCGAGTTCACTCTGTACCACCGCCTCGAGTTCAGGCAGCGACAACTGCAGAATCTTGATGGCCTGCTGGAGCTGCGGCGTCATCACCAGTTGCTGGCGAAGCCGCAGGTCTTGACCGAGTTTTACTTCGAGAGCCATGAGCGCGCCGTCACATCACTGCGCCGGGTCGGCCCGTGTTTGATCCGCACTGGTCGATTGCTGATTATCACCGCTTTTCGCGGTGCGAGGAAAGAACACCGCCTTCGCCGCGCCGTCAACGATACTGTTGCCGGTCTGGAGCTCGACGGTGATTTTCTTGCCGGTCACCTGGTCATTGCCGTCATGGACGACCGGATTGCCGGTCAGCACTACGGTATGATTTGTTTGATTTAGCACCGCGTGATCACTCGTGGCCCATCGCGTCCCTTGGCTCATCCGCACATTGCCATCCGCGACCGCCTCCTGAACCTCGTGGCTGTCCTGCGCGTACTTGACGATAAGCTTATCACAGGTCAGCACACCGCCGGCCTGCACCACGCGGGCATGCCCGCTGAAGATAGCCGTGTTCCCCTTGTAGTCGAGCGAGAGCCGGTCGGAGGTAATGCTGATGGGGCCGTGATTGCTGGAAAATTCACCGAAAGGAACGGCGCCCGCTGGCGCACGGTCTTTCGCGGGTGACGCCACCCGCTGCTGCGACAGACGCAACGAAGCGGTACGCGTCACGGGGACCGCAGGCGGTGTTGCAGCGGCCTTGGCAGGCGATACGGAGGCCATGGGCGCCGTGGCGGCGGGTGCGGAATCGGCTGCGGGAACGACGGCCGACGCCGCCGGGGTAGCCGCTGGCACAGC
>JBOHWJ010000542.1:0-4543 GCA_050736495.1 Binataceae bacterium (SeqCode)
GGCCTTCGCCCGGCGCGCACCTCCCTCCTTTGGAATCCCGGGGCAGGGAGAGACGCGATGGGTCGCGCACTCTCCCTGCCGCGTCGATGCGCCCGACGCCACTGTCAGCGGCGCACCAGACGCAACGCGGCCCGCAAGGCGAAACGCCCGCGGGCCGCGTTGAGTTTATTGCTTCGCCGCAACTGTGATCAGTTCGCCGTCGAACGCAACACCGTCCCGGGCAACGCTCCGCTATGCTTGCCATGCTCGTACAGCACCTGGCCGTTGACCACGGTGTACTCGATTCCCTCCGCCGGCATCACCAGACGCCGTCCGCCGCCGGGCAGATCGTTCTGCATCTTCGCGCGCCGCGCGGAATTGACCGTGTTGTAATCGAACAGCGCTACGTCGGCCTTCCATCCGGTCTTCAAGCGTCCGCGTTGTTTGATTCCGAAGAAGTCGGCTGGCTCGGAGGTGATGCGCTTGACCGCCTGTTCGAGCGTAATCACCTGGCGCTCGCGTACCCAGTTGCCGAGCAGGTAGGTGGCGTAGCCCGCGTCGCACAGCATGTCGACATGTGCGCCGCCGTCGGAAAGGCCGATCATGGTGCGCGGGTCGTTGATTAGCTGGGCGATTCCCTCCTCGTGATACTGCGCCATCGTGTACTGGATATTGAGGTCGTCCTCGATGGCGAGATCGAGGAAGGTGTCGAGCCCGTCAGCGTGACGCTCTTCAGCCACTTCGCCCACCGTCTTGCGTTCGTACTTCTTGAGCGCCGGGTTGGTGACCTCGAGAATCTCCACACGATGCCATTTGCCGGTGAACAGATGCGGCGTCATCAACTCCTTGCGGAAGGCGTCGCGGAAAGCCGGATCGGCGTAGATCTGCTTCTGTTTCTCGGCCGGCTGGTTGAATACGCGATTCCACGTGTCCATGTCGGCAAAAGTGAACGGATTGCGCAGGTCGAGCTGGGCAACGAAGGGCTTGCACAACACCTGCGGCACGCCGCCACGCTTGATCAGCGGTTCGATCTTGTTGAGCGTGTCCCGCGCGCGATCGGGGTTTTTCGGCGTGGTCGCCATCGCGAGCCACGTCACGCTGCGTCCGCTCTCGGTCAGCAGCAGGTCGAGCAACTCGTATTCGCTGTCGGAGACGCGCCCGATCTTTTTCGTCAGCGCCACTTCAATCGCGCCCTTGCGATGCTGCTTGAGCACGTTGGCGTAAGAGCGCAACTCGTCTTTGCTGGCGAGGCGGCATCCGAGCGGCGTGCCCTGAAAGCCGATATGCTGCGGCAGCGTGGTAAAAGAGAATCCCATCGCGCCCGCGGTCATCGCCTCACTCAGCAGCGCGGTGATTTTTTGCGTCTCCGCGGGCGTGGCCGCACGCTCCATCGCATCCTTACCCAGCACGTAGGTGCGGAACGGCGTGAGTGGGGCGAGGAACCCAAGGTTGATCGCGGCGCCGCGTCTTTGCGCCGCGTCGAGAAACTCGGGGAAGGTTTCCCAGTCCCAGGTGACGCCCTTGTTAAGCGAATCGAACGGGATCGCCTCGACGTTGGTCAGGTCCCACGCCGCGATCTCGCGATCGTTAGGTTTGCACGGCGCAATACCGACACCGCAGTTACCCATCACGACCGACGTGATGCCGTGCCACGAGGTGCAGCTAATCAGGGGATCCCAGCAAATGTGCGCGTCGTAATGCGTATGCGGGTCGACAAAGCCCGGTGAGACAATCAGGTCGGACGCGTCGATTACACGTTTCGCGCCTTCGCTCACCTTGCCGATTTCCGCGATAGTGTCGCCCGCGATGGCGATATCCGCGCGCATGCGTGGCGCGCCGGTGCCGTCGACCACCGTGCCGTTTTTAATCAACAGATCATAAGCCATGAAACTATTCCTCTGCGTGAGGCTTCGCCTCGGTTGCGTCAATACGTCCGCCGCGCGGCTAGTTGAGGTCCATGTTGTAGAGCTTCACCGCGTTGTCGCACACGATCTTTTGCGTAACGTTTTCCGGCACTCCGGCGAAATCCTTTTCGATCACCTTGAGCGAGTTGGGCCAGGTCGAGTCGGTATGCGGAAAATCGGAGGCCCACATGAAATTATCCTCGCCGAAAAATCTGAACAGCATCGGGCCGATCGGATCGTCCTGGAAGGTCGCCCACACGTTGCGCCGCACGTAGTCGCTCGGCTTCATTTCGAGCGGCTCCTCCATCAACGCGCCGAATTTCTCGAAGGCGTGGTCGAGCCGATACATGTAATGCGCGAGCCAGCCGCTGTCGTTCTCAGCCGAAACAATCCTGAGCCTGGGAAAGCGCATCAGCACGCCGCTGAAGATGATGTCGGTGAGCGAGCGCTGCACTTCGTGAATCAGATTCATGTAGCCGCGCACGAATGAAGGTTCGCGCGTACGCGCCTTTTCGATGTCCTCCTTCGACTTCGGCGGCCGCTTGCCGGTGATGACGTGCAGCGAGAGCGGCATCCGCAGATCCTGCGCTGTTTGCCAGAAGGGATCGTAGACTTTGCTATGGTAGGGCTTGTCGCGTGGTGGCGCGCCCCAGATCATCGCGCCCTTGAGCCCGATTTTGGCCGCGCGCTCGAGTTCCTTCGCGCCCGCGCTAATATCTTCGAGCGAGACCAGCGCGATCGCGTGCAGGCGCTTGCGATCATGCGAGCTGAACTCCGCGACCCAATCATTGTAAGCACGGAAACATGCCAGTTGCAGTTCCGGGTCGTCCAGTCCGAACAGCGGCATCCCGAGCGTGGTGTACAGCACTTCGGCCTGCACGCCATCGATGTCCTGATCTTTGAGCCGTTCGACCGGATCCCATCCGCTGGGCCGCGCCGCCTCGTAACCCTCATCCTTGCCGGCGCGGCGCATGAATTCCTTCAGTTCCTCGCCGCTGCGTCCGGCGGCGAAACCGCCCGCGACCGGGAATGGCTGGAGTCCTGGGGCGATAAACAGAAACTGTCCCTTGCTCTCGCTTTTGACCACCTTGGGTGCGCGGTCCCGATATTTCTCGTCCAGCCGCTCGACCCATAGGTTGGCCGGCTCCATCATGTGCGAATCTGCCGATATCACTCGCTTCGGCGCCATTGGCTCACCCTCCTGTTAAAAGGCTAGGATGCCTTCGACCTTGTACCCGATACTCTCCGCGAATCCCGCGAAGCCTTGCTAAACTACCGCGAGTATTTTTCTAATGTCACTCTATCGCAATTTGGGGCTTTAAGGGCAACGCTCCCAGCGGCGTTTCGCGTGCGCCCGTTTATCCGGCGGCGGTAAGTTGGCTCGGCGGCGTCTCGGCGAGACTCACCGGAGTGTTCAGTTCGAACGGACTCTTGAGGTCGAGAGTTCCGGCGATCTCGCGCAAACGCGGCAGCACCTCTTTGCCCATCAGCTTGATACGGCTTTGCGAGTCTTCGTGCGAAACATGGCCGTCATTGCCCCATAGCGTCATGATCCCGCGGCGCGTCTCCTCCATGATGATGCGCAGCTTGGCGACCACCTGATCGGGGAATCGGGCGCTTTCGCAATGCCGTCGTCGTTATATATATATGCGCGTGCACAATGTGTGGCTGGACCCGCGGGACCGGCCGCGTTTTCACGGAGACATCCCAAGGAGACATCAAATGAAGATCTACAACAGCTCGACGGCGCCGAATCCGCGCCGGGTCCGCGTCTTCCTCGCGGAAAAAAACATCCAGGTGCCTTACGAAGAGGTCGACCTGGCCAAAGCGGTCAACCGCGCGCCTGAGTTCCGCAAGAAAAACCCGCTGGCGGGCGTGCCGGTCCTCGAACTCGACGACGGCACCTGTATCGCCGAGAGCGTCGCGATTTGCCGCTACTTCGAGGAACTCCATCCGCAGCCGCCGCTGTTCGGCGTCAGCGCCCAGGAACGCGCCGAAGTTGAGATGTGGAACCGCCGGATGGAATTCAACCTGTTGCAGCCGATCGCGGACACCTTCCGACAGAAACATGAATTTTTCAAGGGCCGCATCCGTCAGGTGCCCGAGTTCGCCGACGCCCAGCGCCTCAACGCGGAGGACAACCTCAAGTGGCTCGACCAGGAACTTGCCAATCGTCGTTTTATCGCCGGCGACAAGTTCAGCATTGCCGATATCACCGCAATGATCGCGATCGATTTCGGGCGCGTCTCCAAAATCACGATTCAGCCCGATCAGAAGAACCTTGCGCGCTGGCACGCTGACGTCGCGGCGCGCCCGAGTGCGAAGGCGTAGGCGCAACGAACGGCCGCATCCCGTGAGCGGGCCATACGGTTCCGCTCGGCGCTTCTCACAATCAATGGAGATTCAGCGATGCCAACATTCGGCGTAATGATGTTTGCGACCGACTACGCGATACAGCCGGTCGACCTGGCCAAGGCGGTCGAGGAACGCGACCTCGACTCGCTCTTTTTTCCTGAGCATACCCATATCCCCACCAGCCGCAAGTCGCCTTACCCGGGCGGCGGCGAACTCCCAATGGAGTATTCGCATACGCATGACCCGTTTCTGGCGTTGACCGCCGCGGCGGTCGTGACTAAACGTATCAAGCTCGGCACCGGTAT
>JBOHWJ010000543.1:0-10621 GCA_050736495.1 Binataceae bacterium (SeqCode)
ATGAAGCTTTCATAGAGAATTCCCAGCACCAGGTAGATGACCAGCACCGCCATGATGAGCAGCGAGCCGAGATTGCCGAGCGATGATTGAAAGGCTTCGGCCGCACCCGAAAAGCCCGCGGTGATGCTCGACGGCAGCGTATTGTCCGCCAGCGTCCTTACCTCGTCGAGCGCCTTGCCAAGGGAAACGCCGGGGGCAACGTCGAACGAAATCGTCACCGACGGCAATTGGCCCGAATGATTGATCGAGAGCGGACCGAGCGAGCGTGTGATGTGCGCGATAGTGTTGAGCGGCACCAGCTTGCCGGTGGACGACCGGACGTAGAGCAGGTTGATCGTCTGCGGATTGTCCTGATACTGGGGCTCCAGTTCCATCTCGACCCAGTATTCGTCGTTGGGCGCGTAGATAGTCGAGATCTGGCGCGAGCTATAGGCATTGGCCAGCGTATCCTCGACCGCCTGGGCCGAGACGTCGAGCGACTGCGCCTTGCTGCGGTCGATTTCGATGTTGACTTGCGGGTTCTTGGTTTGCAGATCGCTGGTGACGCCGCGCAGGTCACGCATCGTCAGCATCCTGGCTTCCAGAAGCTGCGCGTACTTGAACAGTTCGTCCGTATTGGGGCTCTGCAAGCTCATCTGGTACTGGCTTTCGGTAAAGCGCGCGCCAATCTGAATCGACGGCGGGTTCTGCAGAAACACCAGCAGGCCGGGCACGCTGGCAAATTCGCCGCGCCACTTGTTCATGATCTGATCGATGCCGAGTTTGCGCTCGGGAAAGGGTTTCAGCGAGGCGAAGATGATGCCCGAGTTGAGCGTCCCGGTGATACCGGCGGCGCCAACGCTCGAGAAGAAGGTCTGAACGTTGGGGTCCGCGGCGATCATCCGGTTGAGCGTCGTCTGATGCTTCACCATTGAGTCGAACGAGATTCCCTGTTCGGCGCGCGTGAACATCAGGATCTGGCCGGTGTCCTCCGCTGGCAGGAAGCCCTTCGGAATAACATAGAAACCGTAGAAAGTGCCGACCACTAACACCAGCAGCACCACCATCGTGGCGCGCCGATGGCGCATCACCCATGCGAGGCTGGTGCGATAGCCCGCGAACATATCGTCGAACCAGCGTTCAATCATGTTGTAAAGCTTGCCGTGGCGCTCGCTCTGCGGCGGGCGCAGGAACAGGCTGCACAGCATCGGCGTGAGCGTCAGCGAGACGAATCCGGAAACCAGAATCGCCGCCGCGATCGTCACCGCGAATTCGTGTAGCAGGCGGCCGAGGATACCGCCCAGGAAGAGCACCGGGATGAAAACCGCAGTGAGTGAAAACGTCATCGACAGGATCGTGAAAGAGATTTCACCCGATCCGTCGAGGGCCGCTTCGAGCACGCTCTGGCCCATTTCCATGTGACGCACTATATTTTCGAGCATCACGATGGCGTCGTCGACCACGAAACCGACCGAGAGCGTGAGCGCCAGCAGAGATAAATTGTCGAGGCTGTAATCGAGCGTCCACATCACGGCAAAGGTGCCGATGATCGCCATGGGCAGCGCCATGCTCGGGATGATGGTGGCGGAGATATTGCGCAAAAATATGAAGATGACCATCACGACCAGGAACACGGTCAAGAGCAGCGTGAACTGAACTTCGTTGACCGAGGCGCGGATGGTCTGCGATCGGTCGTAGAGCACCGTGAGGTTAATCGAAGCCGGCAATTCGGCGCGAAACACCGGCAGAATCTTGCGAATATTGTCGACGACTTCGACCGTGTTGGTGCCGGGCTGGCGCTGAATTGCGAGTACCACCGCCCGCTTGCCCATCACCCAGCCGGCGACCTTGTCGTTCTGCACGCTGTCGAGTACGCGGCCGAGTTGTTCGAGCCGCACCGGCGCGCCGTTTTTATAGGCCACGATTATCGGCCGGTAGGCCGCGGCGTCGGTCAATTGGCCGTTGGCCTGGACCGTGAAGGCTTGGTTTTGGCCATAGAGCACCCCGACCGGCAGATTGACGTTGGCCTCCTGTACCGCCTGCGCCACCTGGTCTAGACCGATTCCGCGCGTGGCCAGCGCCTCGGGATCGAGCTGGATGCGCACCGCGTATTTCTGCGAACCGTAGACCTGCACTTGCGCCACGCCGCTGATCATCGAGATGCGCTCGCCCAGGTAAGTCTCGGCGTATTCGTCAACGGTCGAGAGCGGCAGAGTCGCCGAGCTGAGGCCGAGATAGATAATGGCCTTGTCGGCGGGATTTACCTTCTGATAGGTCGGCGGACTCGGCATCCCCTGCGGCAATTGCGCCTGGGCGGCGACGATTTTCGATTGCACGTCCTGCGCGGCCGCGTCGATGTTGCGTTTCAGATCGAACTCGAGCGTAATATTCGAAATGCCTTGGGTGTTGCTCGAGGTCATCTGCGCGAGGCCGTCGATGGTCGAGAACTGGCGTTCCAGCGGCGTTGCCACCGACGACGCCATCGTCTCCGGGCTCGCGCCAGGCAGCGTGGCGGTCACCAAAATGGTAGGGAAATCGACGTTGGGCAGGTCGCTGACCGGCAAAAACTTATAACTGGCGAGGCCGAACATGATGATCGCCAGCGACACCAGCGTGGTCATCACGGGGCGGCGAATGAAGATTTCCGCGAGGTTCATGAGGTCGTACCAGCGCCCGCTTCGAGCGAACTCTTGACTCTGACCGTCGCGCCGGGCGCGAGCCGTAATTGCCCGTCGGTAACGACGGTCTCGCCCTTGGCGATGCCGTTGTCGATAATCGTGTCGGCGCCGATCTGGGCGCCCGCGACCACCGCGCGCGCTTCGACCTTCATATCGTGTCCGACGACGTAAACGAAAGCGCCCTTTTGTCCGGTTTGCAGCGCCTCCGAGGGCACCAGCACCGCATTCGGAATTTCCCTCAGCGTTAGCGTCGTGTTGACGAACTGGCCCGGCCACAGGCGCCGGTCCTCGTTCTTGAAACGACCCTTCAGCATGATGGTGCCGGTGGTGGTGCTAACCGCGTTGTCGACGAAGCTGAGGACACCCTCCTCGGGCGTTTTCTCACCGGGCGCCAGGGCTTGCGTTTCAAGCGGATGCTGCTCCATGTAGCGGCGCACTTCGGCCAGGTTTTTCTCGGGGATACTGAAATCGACGTAGATCGGCTCGATCTGATTGATCACCACCATCGGAGTGTCATTGTCAGGCTTAATCATGTCGCCGATATGGACCTGAAGACTGCCGGTGCGGCCGTCGAGCGGCGAGTGGATCTGCGTGTATTCGAGATTGAGCTCGGCGTTTTGAATCGCCGCCCGATCGGCCGCGGCCGCCGCCGTAAGGCTACTCGAGACCCCGTACGCCTGATCGTATTGTTGCTGCGAGCCGACGCCGTCGGAAAGCAGCAACTTGTAGCGCCGTTCGTCAAGTTGGGCCTGGTGGGCGCTGGCGAGGTCCTTGGCGTGGGTTGCCTTGGCTTGCGCCACGGCGGCTTCAAACGGGCGCGGATCAAGTGTGAAGAGCAGTTGGCCCTGCTTGACGAAGTCGCCTTCCTTGAAATCAATCGCGACAAGCTGGCCTTCGACCCGCGTTTTGATATTTACCGTCGAAAAAGCCTCGACCGTGCCGATGTTTTGCAATTGCTCGGGCACGGTTTTCTGGACCGCGGTGGCGACCAGCACCGGCACCGGCGGCATCGCCATATGAGTGGCGGCGGACTTGCCGCCGCATCCGGAAACCAGCGCCAGCACCAGCACTGGAACGAGGATCCGCAACGTGAGGAATTCAGCGTACACACGCCATCGCGCGATCCGCTTCAAAACGCGCGACACATCGTGCTCCGTCGGCCTAAATGCACCTTCTATACTCCAAACCCGATCTAATCCCTGCGAGTCATCGCTCCACTGCATCGAGTTTTTTGTAGCACGAATATTATCAAGCCCCGCGGCTGAAAGAACCCCCGCCGAAAGCCTTCTCAGCCGGACTGCGCATCTTTTAGACCGGCCTATCCTGCAGGTAAAATTTTCAAAGTACGTTACTGCTCCAATTGATTGGCACGATATTGCTCGCGCAATTCGATATCGCTTGCCGCCACACCAGTTGATTCTGCACTTTTCTAAACCACGTCTGACAAGGGATTGCCAGCGGACCACGAAGACGCACGCCCGCGCGGCATGAGGGTCAGCAGAACGAATGATTCGTGCTCAACGGCCGTAGTCGCCATGGCGTGGCAATCGATGGCGCCGGGGCTTGGCCATCGTGACGCGTGATCCGGCCAGCCACACCATCGGCCGCGCCGACGTGTTGCGCCAGCTTGCGCGCGCGCATCCGATTCGGGCGGCTGCCGGGATGCGTAGTTCGCCCGACAAGGCCAGTCGCCAGCGGGCGCGCCAGACGATGCTCGAATGCGGTGGCGATTCTGCGTTACGACCGCCGGCACCATGCGGAAACGCGCACCGGCCAGCGCGAGATGTTCAACACGTGACGCTGGCCGCGCGGTCTCTTACGACGCGCGAACGCCAGCGGGCACCAAAACAACAAGTAGCGGGTTTGCCGTTTTACGTGGCTCTGCCGGCATCCCGATAGGCTGACGGCCTACCGCCAGCAGGTACCCCACGGCTGAGTCGAGCAGAAGTCCGGTGTGCCGTTGTTCTTCACGATGCGGTGCGGCAGCGCGAAGTCCTCCATTCTCAGTCCCGCCACGAAATAGAAAAAAATCTCGTACTTGTCGCAGATGTCAAGTCCGTTGACGGCGCCGGTGAGCATGCTCATGATTTCATGGTCGGCGATTTCGGTGGTGAAGGCGAGCGCGGGTGTCGTGATATCGCCGTTCCACATCCCTTGGACCTGGACCACCGCATATGCGTGCGACACGTTGCGGCCTTCCCACGTGCCGGCGGGGTTAATATCGCGCAGGTAGACCGGCATCCCATGTTGGCAGCCTGATGCTTTGCGGATAACTTGCGTGTCCATATCGGCTCGGGTGCACGCCACCACGAGAATTGGTTGTTTCACGTGATAATAATGGCGGAAGTCGCGGTTGAGCTGGACGTTGAGTGCGCCGCTCATCCACGCGAGGTCAAAATCCGTGATGCGAGCGCTCTGGTTGACGAGCCTAATCACGGTAGGCCGGTTCTGGGCGGCTTGCGGCGAGTTAGGAACAATGGCGGCCATCAGGCACATAACGGCCACCGCGATAGTGAGCGCGCGCTTGAATTTCACGGACGTGGCTCACAGAGTCCGCTCGGAGCGCGCGAATAGCAACGTTAAAACTGCGCTAGCATCAACAAACTGAAAATATACGCGAATTAAGTTGAAGCAAGGTAAAAATTCAGATCATAGGTGAAGCAGAATCATTGGGTTACCTCCCGGTGGTTCTGGTTTGCGAGGCGCGACCGGTGGCAGCAGCCAGCCGCGCCTTTGTCGAAAAGCTATTTCCTGGCGGGTCGCGAGCGCGGTGCGGGCGATTTCAAGAGGTGCACATACCTAGCGACTTCCTCATCATCCAGAGGACTTCCTGAGCGAAGCACAAGGCCAATTTGCGCTGTGCGTTTGCGCGCGATCTTGATGCAGTCTTCGCTGAGCTCCAGACCCACCCAGCGCCGCCCGAGGCGCTCGCAGACCTGGCCAGCCGTGCCACTGCCGCTGAACGGGTCGAGCACGATGTCGCCCATGCGCGATCCCGCGGGAATGCATGGCTCTATGCCGTAGCTGCCACGGCATATCCCTTCATCGAACCACGGTATGAATCCCTCAAATTCAGCCAAAGCACGCGGTCATCCCGCAGCGCCCGCTTTACCTCGTGAAACACCGCAACCATCGTCGCCCGTGGATACACAAGGGTGTGTCAATCCGGACAAGGCGGTACGCAAGTTCGGAATCTCGCGGCCACGATCGGTCGATCTGAGCGGCGCTGCCGTGGCTCATCCCGACGCGATCCTTGCCGTGCGCTCTCGACAATCACGCCCGCGTGGCGCTAAGCCTGAAATCGATATCTCAACCGCATTCCCAGGAGAAGCCATAAATGGCGCGCAAGCTAACGATCGGAGTTAATTGGCAAGGCAAGCTCGACTTCAAGGCGCTGATCGAACGCGCGAAGGTGGCCGACCAAGCCGGCGTTCATTCGATCTGGGTGGCCGAGGCCTGGGGCCGCGACGCCTTCACCCTGCTCACGCTGCTCGCCGAGCATACCTCTAAGACGCAACTCGCGACCTCGATCGTCAACATCTATTCGCGTACGCCGGCCGCGCTCGCACAGCACTTTGGCACGCTAGACGAACTCAGCCAGGGCCGCATGATCATCGGATTGGGCACCAGCGGTCCCAACGTGATCGAACACTTCCACGGCGTCAGGTTTCATCCGCCGCTGACGCGTATGCGCGAATACGTCGACATCATCAACATGCTGATGGCGGGGACGCCGCTTAATTACCAGGGTAAGGTGTTCAAACTTGGACGCGGCTTCACGTTGCGCTTCGAGCCGGTACGCAAACACATTCCAATTTTTCTCGCCACCTTGAATAAGAAAAGCGTGGAGTTTACCGCCCAGGCCGCCGACGGCTGGATGCCCGTGATGATCCCGATCGGCGGACTCAAATATGCGATCGACGAGTTTCGCGGAGTGGCGCGCCAGGCCGGCCGCGACCCGCTGGCGGTCGCGGTGAAAGCGCCCGGATGGGTTCATGTCACCACTGAAACCGAACGCGCCCGCGCCATGCATGCGGGCACTCTCGCCTTCTATGCCGCACGGATGGGCACCTTCTACGCCGAACAATTGACTCGCTTTGGCTTCGGCGACGAGGTCAACCGGATCAAGGAAGCATGGAGTTCGGGTGGCTCTCAGGCGGCGACCGCGGCCGTGGCGCCGCGCATGCTGGATGAGATGGGTTATATCGGTGACGTCAACGGCGCGGTCCAGCGGCTCAAGGCGCAGGAAGAGGCGGGCACCGACCTTCATCCGGTGGAAGTCGATATCGGCGGCGATTTGCGCGCCTTTGAACGCACGCTGTCGGTGCTCATAGGCTAGTTCACTGCTCGCCCGTGGGTTTGCCGCCTGACGGCCAAGGCGCTATATGGTTGACGGACGGTATTCGTATTAAACGGGATGGAGGAGAGCCCGGCGTGCGAAAGCCATTGATGGACTAAGTGCTTATCCGGGCAGATAAAAATACGAGGTGATTGGCGATGAGAGCAGCAGTAATGGAAGCGGTGCGCAAGCCGCTGACAGTCCAAGAGGTGCCTGATCCGAAGTGTCCCCCGAGCGGAGTCATTGTGCGAGCCGAAGCCGAAGGTGTTTGCCGTTCGGATTGGCATGCCTGGTCTGGTGACTGGGCCTGGGTCGGGCTAGTGCCGGCGATGCCGCTGGTGATGGGGCATGAATTCTGCGGCGTAATCGAGGAAGTGGGCAAGGAAGTCCACAATTTCAAGAAAAACCAACGCGTGCTGGTGCCGTTCAGCCAGGGCGACGGGGTTTGTGACTATTGCCGCTCGGGCAATTCCAACGTTTGTGCCAACGCCGCCATTCCGGGCTTTTCTTATTGGGGCGGTTACGGCCGATACGTCGGAGTACCCAACGCCGACGTGAACCTCGTGCCGATGCCCGATGATGTTGACTATCTCGAAGGCGCTTCGCTGGGCTGCCGCTTCATGACCTCGTATCATGGTATCGTCGACCGCGCGCAGGTGCGTCCGGGCGAATGGGTCGCGGTGCACGGATGCGGCGGAATTGGCCTTTCCGCGGTTCATATCGCCGCCGCTATCGGCGCCAATGTAATCGCGGTCGATCTCGATGATCGTAAGCTCGAACTGGCCACGAAGCTCGGCGCGGCGCATGTCGTCAATGGCAAAAAGACGGACGCCCCGATGGC
Source organism: Binataceae bacterium (SeqCode) (assembly GCA_050736495.1). GTDB lineage: Bacteria > Desulfobacterota > Binatia > Binatales > Binataceae > JBOHWJ01. Next base: position 7,838 of record JBOHWJ010000543.1, read on the forward strand.
CGTGTTCGACCTCTCGCACGGCGGTGCGCATGTGGCGGTCGACGCGCTCGGAATCGCCACCACCTGTCGCAACTCCATTCTGAGCCTACGCAAGCAGGGCCGCTCGCTCCAGATCGGTCTCACCACCTCGGTCGAGAAGGGCGAAGTGCAGCTTCCGATCGATCGTATGGTGACGATGGAGTTGCAGCTTATCGCTTCGCTCGGAATGCCGGCGGTGCGCTATTCCTCGATGCTCGATATGGTCGCGTCGAAGAAGCTGCGTCCCCGCGAAATGATCACCGAGACCATCGGGCTCGACGGCGCCTCGCGCGTGCTCGAGGAGATGACCAACTTCCAGAACGTCGGCGTCTCGGTCATCAACAAGTACTGAGCCGGTGGACCGGCTGAACCGCCGAGTGCGGATTCGGCGTTTAAAACGGCTGGCGCAGGGCCCGCGTTGTGCGGGCCTTTGCTTTTCCGCATCGCGCCCGCATCAGTAATGAAGGCGGACATGGCCATACGGCACGTAATCCGTTGCGAGGAATGATCACACCATGAAAGCGATCGTTTTTGATCAGCCCGGCGACGCCAGCGTGCTCAAAATCGGCGAGGTTCCCGAACCCCAACCGGGTTCCGCCGAACTGCTGATCAACGTGCGTTACGCCGCGCTCAATCGCGCGGACATAGTGCAGCGCCAAGGCAACTATCCGCCGCCCCCCGGCGCATCACCCATCCTTGGTCTCGAATGCGCCGGCGAGGTCGCTGCCGCCGGGCTCGAGGTCAAGGGCTGGCGGGCGGGCGACCGTGTCATGGCGCTGCTGCCGGGCGGCGCCTACGCCGAGCGGGCTGTGGTTCATTACGGTTGCGCGATGCATGTGCCTGCCGCGCTCGACGACGAGGAAGCCGCCGGCATCCCCGAAGTCTATCTGACCGCCTATCTGAATCTCTTCATGATCGCCGGGATTGAGCGCGACGGCGCGGCGCTGATCCATGGTGGTGGCAGCGGCGTCGGCACCGCCTCAATCCAGTTACTCAAGGAATTCGGCGCGCGGGCGATTGTCACTGCCGGTTCGGATGCGAAATGTGAGCAATGCCTCAAGTTCGGCGCCGCCGTCGCCATCAACTACAAAAGCGGTCCGTTTGCGCCAAAGGTACGCACGGCGACCAACGATCGCGGCGTCGATGTTATTCTGGACAGTATTGGCGGGGCCTACCTGGCGCCCAACCTGGAGGCGCTGGCGCAGGGTGGACGACTGGTGCTTATCGGCCTGATGCGTGGGGCGCGCGCCGAACTCGACCTGGCGACGGTGCTGCGCCGCCATCTGCGCATCTACGGCTCGACCCTGCGCACGCGGCCGGCCGGCGAGAAAGCGGAAATAGTCGCGGCCTTCCTGAAACAATTCGGCACGGCGATGGAAGCGGGGCGGCTGCGGCCACCGATCTACAAGACCTTGCCACTGGCCGAGGCCGCCGAGGCCCATCGCATCATGGAGGCGAGTGAACATTTCGGCAAAATCGTCCTGAAGGTACGCTGAGTCATGACGCATCTGGCGATGATCTTTGTCGAACCCTTGCTCAAAAATCGGCGCAAGAGAAACCTGTGATCGTCCGTTAAGTTCGCTGATAGCTATCTGCGCCTATCTAGCCATAAGTGCCCATATAGCGTAGTTTCCTAGATTGATCCAATCCGTCTCCGAGGGCTGACGGATTGATACGCAAAGGGGGGAGGCGAACTTATGGCGAGGACGAAGTCTGCGCTGCCATGGGGTATGGCGCTGCTGTTCGCAGTGCTGTTTGTGGCCGCATGGTGGATAGAGGACTGCGTCCTGTATGCCATTCCATGGGAGCAGACGCGCGTCGTCGGCGTTGCCTCGTTTGCTGCGACTCAGCTCAAACTGGCCACGGTCGGTTCGCTTCTCTGGGCCTCGCTGACGCTGGCGCGAGACGGACTCAGCCTTGGCGCCACCTATCTCGCCGCTTTGATTGGCGGCGCCTTCGGCAGGTTGCCCGCTTCATGGCGTGCGACCGGACCGATGCGCGCACTGTCATGGTCGGCCGCCAGCATCACTGCTAACTTCGGCTTCGCTTCGGCGGCGGAATTCGGCCAGGGCCTGCTGTGGACCGTCGAGAAAGTTATAAAGGCCTTCATCGCCATCAATGGCGCCGCTTGGCTCTACAACATCGGACGGCGCTTGTTGCGCGCCGCCGCGGTTCCGGTCGGATACCTCACGCGACTCTATGGTGAAACGCCTGAGGAGGCGGCTCAGGCGGCGGCGCCGGGACTGCCGAGTTACATCCGGCCAGTGGCCAACGGCAAGCCGCGGCCGCGGCGTGTCGAATACATCCAGTTCTTCGACCACGTTCAACGTATTGGCATCATCCTGCCGGGTGGCGGCGCCCGTGCCGTCTACCAGGCTGGTGCGCTCAAAGCCATCTACGAATTTCTCAAGGACTATGAGGCGCTCGACAAGGTCAAAATGATCGCGGCGAGCGCGACCGGCGCCTGGAACGCAATGTTCTGGCTGGCGGACATGATCGAGCCCGATCATTACGGCCATCCGAATATCGAGCGCTGGTGGAAGAGCCTGAGTCTGCGCCGTATCGCCGAATTCCCCTGGTTCTTTCTCCCGTTCCGCGGCAATTCACTGTTGACGGCCGCGCCCTGGCGAGAAAATTTCCATCGTATTTTTCGCAACAGACTCGACGCTTTGCTCGCCAGCGGGACCGCGCCACATTTTTACCTGACTCGATCCGACATCGACGACGGGGTGCTCAGGTACGCTACCAACTGGCCCGGACTGGGTC
>JBOHWJ010000544.1:0-4141 GCA_050736495.1 Binataceae bacterium (SeqCode)
CGCTAAAGGAACAGCGCAGTGAAGCTATCGGTCATCGACCAATCGCCAGTGCCCGCGGGTTTTACACCGGCGGACGCCCTGCACAACACCATCGAACTGGCCCGCCTGGCCGATCGCCTCGGCTACGAGCGCTATTGGATCGCCGAACATCACGCGATCGACGCGCTGGCAAGTCCGGCCCCCGAAATTCTGATCGCGCGCGTGGCCGCCGAGACCACCGCCATCCGCGTCGGCTCGGGCGGCGTGATGCTGCCGCATTACAGCCCGTTCAAAGTGGCGGAAGTCTTCCGGATGCTGCACGCGCTCTATCCGAACCGCATCGATCTCGGCATCGGTCGCGCGCCCGGCGGCACTCCGCTCGACTCCTATGCGTTGCGGCGCCAGCGTAATGAATATCCGCCGCCCGACGATTTTCCGCAGCAGTTGGTCGAGCTGTTGGCTTTCCTTAACCACAGCTTCCCGCCCGACCATCCATTCAGCCGCATCAGAATCTCGCCCGAAATGCCCGGTTCTCCGGAGGTGTGGATGCTCGGTTCGAGCATGTGGAGCGCGTCGGCGGCGGCACAGGTCGGACTGCCGTACGCTTTCGCGCACTTCATCGATCAGCAACCGACGCGCGCGGCACTGGAGCATTACCGCGCGCATTTTAAACCAGGCGACGGCATGACCGGTTTGGCGGCACCGCGCGCGATCGTGGCGTTGGGCGTAATCTGCGCCGACACTGAGACCGAGGCGCAGCGGCTGCTGATGAGCCCGCGCCTGTTTCGGCGGCGCATCAGGCAAGGCAACCTGCAACTGATTCCGACACCCGAGGAAGCTATCGAAGAGTTGGGCGCGGTACCCGACTCGGCGCCGCCCGCCCCGAGCGAATGGCCGCGCTACTTCGCCGGGACGCCGGAACGGATCCGTGATCACTTGATCGATATGGCGAGCGTGCTTCACCTCGACGAAATCATGGTGGTGACGGTCGTGCACGATCATCAGGCGCGGATGCGCTCATACCAATTGCTCGCGGAGGCCTTCGAACTGGCCCCGCGCTCGCAAGCGAAATGACTGACTCGGTTTTGCGCTGCAAGGAGATCGATCTATGGGCTCCGCTGACAAAGTCGCTATCGTAACCGGCGCCGGCACCGGCATTGGCAAAGAGGTCACGCTCGCACTATTGCGGGACGGCTATGCGGTGGTGCTGGCCGGACGCCGGCGAGAGCCGCTGGAGGCAACCGCGCTTGCCGGCAAAGCCGCCGCCGCGCCATCTTTAGTGATTCCCACCAACGTTGGCGATCCCGCATCAGTGAAAGACCTTTTCGCCAGAACCGTGCAGGGCTTCGGACGCCTCGACCTGCTATTCAACAACGCCGGCATCGGCGCGCCGCCGATTCCCCTCGAAGACCTCACCTACGATCAATGGAAGGCGGTGGTCGATACCAATCTGACCGGCGCGTTTCTGTGTACCCGGGAGGCATTCCGCATCATGAAGGTGCAGCAGCCGCGCGGCGGACGCATAATCAATAATGGCTCCGTCTCGGCACATGCGCCGCGGCCGAATTCCGCGCCCTACACGTCGACCAAGCACGCCATGACGGGTCTCACCAAATCGACTTCACTCGACGGCCGCAAATACGACATCGCGTGCGGCCAGATCGATATCGGCAACGCCGCCACCGAAATGACCGCGCCCATGAAACGCGGTGTGCCGCAGGCCAACGGCTCGATCGCAGTCGAACCGACGATGGACGCGCGCGACGTCGCTCGCGCGGTGGTCTACATGGCGAGCCTGCCGCTCGACGCCAACGTCGAGTTCATGACCGTGATGGCGACCAAGATGCCGTTCATCGGCCGTGGCTAGCCGCGCCGTTCAGGATTAGCGGGTTTCAGCGCAAGGCCGGTAGCACCTCTGCCGTGAATCGTTCGAGCGAGCGCATCGCCTTGGCCGGTTCGAGCCCCGGCATCTGCATCGACACGATCATCTCCGTCATCTGATTGGAAGCTATGATTTCCGTCAGGCGCTGCGTGACTTCCCGTGGCGAGCCGATCACGCAAATCGGCCTGATCTTATCCGGCTCTGGCGTGATCCAGCGCTGCTGGCCGCCGGTCGCGTCAGCCAGCCACTTGGCGTAGAGCGCGGCCTGGTATACCGCGCCCGGCTCGATGTCCCTCCAAGCCTCATCGGCATCATCGGCAACATAGACGATGCGGTTGTTAACGATGTTGTAGGCGTCCGGATTTTTGCCGAGTTGCCGCAATGTATCGCGGTAGAGTGTAACCTCGCGATTGCCGAGGTTGCATGCGAAGGACAGATCCATCCGCGCACCACGCTCGATCGCCTTGGGTGCCATCCCGCCCCATAACAGTTCCGGATGCGGCTTGCTGATGGGACGCGGAAGCACGCGAACGTCGTGGAACTGAAAGTATTTACCCTCGAAGCTGAAGCGCTCGCCGGTCCAGGCGCGTTTTAGGATTTCGATGGTTTCGAGCGTGCGCCCCAAACGTTGTTCGCGCGGCACCTGGAAGCCGTCGAACTCCTCGCCGCGGTAGCCGAGGCCAATACCGAGCCGCAACCGCCCGTTGGAAATCACGTCGACTGTGGCGGCGTCCTCCGCCAGGCGCAGCGGGTGATAGAACGGCGCGAGCAGCACGTAGGTGCCGATCGAGACACGCTTGGTGCGTGCCGCTATCGCCGCGAGCGTAGGCATGATCGACGCGAGATAACCGTCGTCGGTGAAGTGATGCTCCGTCACCCAGATTGAATCGAAGCCGTTCTGATCCGCGAACTCGATCTGGCGGAACATCTCCGAATAAAGGCGGCCGGCGTCGAGATTCGATCCGGGTGGATTACGGAACCCCAGCAGGTAACCGAACTTAATCGCGCTCGCCATCGCCAATCCTCCCGGAAGATCGCCTCAGGATTCGTACGTGGTCTTTGTCAGCGGATGAGATGAACCGCCATCGATGGTCAGAATCGCACCGGTCGTGAAGCTCGCATGCGAACTCGCGAAGTAGAGCGCCGCGCCCGCCACCTCTTCCGGTTCACCCGCACGCCGCAGGGGGAAGGTTTCCTTCGCGCGCTGGGTGAAGTCAGCGGTGCGCGACCAGCCCTTGCTGATATCGGTATGGAATGGGCCGCACATGACGCAGTTGACGCGTACCTTGGGGCCGTACTCCTTGGCAAAGGCGATCGTCAGCACGTTGAGTCCGGCCTTGGCCGCGCCGTAAGGCGCCGTATCCGGGCTGGGCCGAATCGCCGCGGTCGACGCAACGTTGATGATAGCGCCGCCGTCGCCCGCGGCCATCCGCGACCCGAACAGCGCGGAGAGCCGGAACGGCCCCTTCAGATTCACGCCGATGATCTTGTCGAACAGATCTTCGCTGGTCTCGATCGACGACGACGCCAGCGGCGACAGCCCGGCGTTGTTGATCAGCACGTCGGCGCGTCCCCACCGCGCGTAGACCTCGTCGGCGAGGCGGTTACAGTCCTCCCATTTGCCGACGTGAATGGAGTGCGCGGAACCGTCGCGCCCGAGCGCGCGGATTTCCTTGACGGTCGCCTCGCACGAGTCGAGCTTGCGGCTCGCGATCGCGAGATTGGCGCCGGCGGCGGCGAACGCGAGCGCCATCCCGTGGCCAATTCCGCGGCTGCCGCCGGTGATGACCACCACCTTGCCGGTAAAATCGTACTGCACCGAAGGCGCGGTCATTGTGCGGCCACCTCGAACTCGATGCGATCGGCGAATTTCTTGATCGCGGCTTCGCGCAGCGCCGGGATATGGCCGCTCGGGAAGAGTCCGCTGGTCGCCTTGTAGTCGCGCAACACCTGGCGCGCGAGGGTTATCTTGTGCACCTCGGTCGGTCCGTCGGCCAGCCCCATCACGAAACTCTCCATTACCTGGTCAACGAACGGCATCTCGGGCGTCACGCCGAGCGAGCCATGAAGCTGGAGCGCACGCACGGCGATGTCGTGAAACACCTTGGGCATCTGCGCCTTCACCGCCGCGATATCCTTGCGCACCTTGAGATAATCTTTATAGCGATCGATTCGCCACGCCGTCCGCAGCACCAGCAGCCTGAACTGCTCGATATCGATCCACGAGTCCGCGATCTTTTCTTGCACCATCTGCTTGTCCGCCAAAAGCGATCCCTGCGT
>JBOHWJ010000545.1:0-7337 GCA_050736495.1 Binataceae bacterium (SeqCode)
GTCAACGCACCGCGCGCGAGAATATCGAGGATCTGTGTGATCCCGGCAGCTTCATCGAGTACGGCCCGATGGTGGTCGCGGCGCAGCGCCGGCGCCGCTCGCTCGACGACCTCATCAAGCGCACGCCGGCCGACGGCTTGGTTGCCGGTATCGGCCACGTCAACGGCGATCTGGTCGACGAATCGCGCGCGCAGTGCGTCCTGATGTCATATGACTACACCGTACTGGCCGGCACCCAGGGCCAACAAAACCATCGCAAGAAGGATCGCATGTTCGAGCTGGCCGAGCGTATGCGCATCCCGCTGGTGTTTTTCACCGAAGGCGGTGGTGGCCGTCCGGGCGACACTGACGGCTTGGGTGCCAGCGGGCTCGACTGCATGGCATTCAACTATTTCGGGCGTCTGAGCGGCCTGGTGCCGCTGGTCGGAATCACTTCGGGCCGCTGCTTCGCCGGCAACGCCGCGCTGCTCGGATGCTGCGACGTGCTCATCGCGACCAAGGGCTCCAATATCGGGATGGGCGGTCCCGCCATGATTGAAGGTGGCGGACTCGGTATTTTTCGTCCTGAAGAAGTCGGTCCGATGGAGGTGCAGGTACCCAACGGCGTAGTGGACGTAGCGGTCGCCGACGAGGCGGAGGCGGTGCGGGTCGCGCGCAAATATCTTTCGTATTTCCAAGGTACGGTGAACGATTGGGACTGCGTCGATCAGCGCCTGTTGCGCGGCATCATCCCGGAAAACCGCCTGCGTATCTACGACGTCCGCGCGGTAATTGAAACGATGGCGGACACTGGTTCGGTGCTGGAATTGCGCCGTCACTTCGGACTAGGGATGGTGACCGCGCTCATCCGGATCGAAGGACGCCCGCTTGGGATAGTGGCCAACAACCCGTCGTATCTGGCCGGCGCGATCGACAGCAACGGCGCCGACAAAGCCGCCCGCTTCATGCAATTGTGCGACGCCTTCGACATTCCGCTGCTGTTCCTGTGCGACACTCCCGGCATCATGGTGGGTCCCGAGGTCGAGAAGACCGCGCTGGTGCGGCATGCCGCACGCATGTTCGTGACCGGCGCCAGTGTCACCGTGCCGTTTTTCACTATAATTTTGCGCAAGGGCTACGGTTTAGGCGCGCAGGCGATGGCCGGTGGCAGCTTCAAGAGTCCGTGTTTCACGATTGCATGGCCGACCGGCGAGTTCGGCGGCATGGGACTCGAAGGCGCGGTCAAGCTCGGCTACCGCAACGAACTTGCGGCGGTCACCGATCCAGCCGAGCGCAAGGCGCTGTTCGATCAGATGGTCGAGCGCATGTATCAGCATGGCAAGGCCGTGAGCAGCGCGTCGCATTTCGAGATTGACGACGTCATCGACCCGCTCGAGTCGCGCCGCTGGATCATGGGGGGCTTGCGGGCGGCGCCGCCGCCACCCCCGCGCGCGGGCAAAAAGCGCTCGTGCATCGATACGTGGTGAATGCTCTGGTGTCCGCTCGGAACGCTTAATACGGCCGTTTCCGCCGGCTAAGAAACTCCATAATCCGGGGCTCACCTTGGATACGCCCGAGGATTACCTCTCATACTCTCTTAGAACAATTGTTGGGCGCGCGCTCGCGCGCCGCGCTAGCAACGCGGCGTCGAGTCATTCGTAGACGTGCGATGCGCCGATGATGCCCACGACGAGGTAAATCACGCCGAGCGCCACGATGGCGGCGCATGGCCATAGGGCGCTGACCGACGGGAGATTGCGGATCATGAGGTCGTTGAAGGCCTGCATGGTCCATGTCGTCGGCATCCAGAGCGCGACTTCACGCATCCACGATGGTTCGAAATCGATCGGCCACCAGCATCCGCCAATCGCCGACATCGCCATCGCGACCACCGCGCCCACTGGCATCACCGAGTCGTGGGTGCGTGCGACGCACGCGATGATGAGGCCGAAGGCCGCCGCGGCGAACGCAATCGCCGCCGCCGGCAGCAGCAGCATCGCGGGATGGCGCCCCAACGATATGCCGAATAGCCACCAGCCGATGGCGAACAGCAGCACCAATTGCAACAGGCCGACCAGGAAACGCGACAAAAGCTTGCCGATAAGCGTGCCGGACAGCGGCGCTCCGCTCACGCGCAGGCGCTGCAATGTGCCCCAATCGCGATCGTCGATGAGCCCGAGCGAAATCCCCATGAGCATCCCAATCAGCAGAAAGGTGACACCGAAGCCGGGCACGTACTGATCGAAGGCGTTGACGCGGGCGTCACTGCCGCTCAAGGAACGCTCATTCCAGTCGAGTCCGCCGGGAATAGTCAGACCATTCGCAGTTGGCCACGATTTGATTTCGGGCAGCAGGGCCGGATCGGGTGGCGACGGCAGGTCGGGCAGCTTGAACGCGAGCCTGGCCGGCAAGACGGGCCGCGGCATATCCAGGGACAGCGCGGGGAGTTCCAGCGGTTTGGAAAGTGCCGCGAGTTGTTCGCTGGACGGCGGCGGCGGCCATTGCGGGGGCGGCGGAATGTCGACCGCGTGCGAGCCGGCGGCAGCCTTGAGCGCCGCGAGCCACCTATCGAAGTCGCGCTCGCTCGCCTGCAGCGCGATCAGGTAGCGCTCGACCGCGCGCAGGGCGTCTTGCCGCGGCGCCATTTCGCGCGTGAGCGTGGACCTGGCGTCGTTCAGCGAACGATCGACCGTGGTCTGCGTCTGCGCCTCCAGATCGCCGGCCACCTGGCGCATCTCAGCCGCCAGTGCGAGCCGCGCCTCTTTACGCCCGCGCACCAGCTCGCGCTGGTAACGCCCGATACCCGATTGCAGCGACGCCAACCGCACGCCGAGGCGCGCGAGCCGGCCGCGCAATTCGACACCCCGCGCCGTCAACTCCTGCCGCGCATGGTCCTGGGCCGCGGCCGTGATGTGTTGACACAGACTGCTCAGGCGAAGCTCGATAACGTTGACCTCGAGCCGCCTGAGGGGGTCGACGTAAACGGTCAGGTGGGCCTGATGTCCGGCTTTGAGCGCCGCCGTGGTGCCCGCCGGGATCAGAACTGCAAGCGGCGCACGAGCGCGCCCGGCAATCATCGCGCGCGCCTGGCCAAGCTCGCTCACCACCACGACTTTAACCGCGGGTTCACGCCGGAGCGCTTCGATCACCGCTTGTGCAACATCACGATGGTCGCGGTCGACTACCGGAATGAAGTAGGCGTGAACGTCCGGCCGCGCGCCATAAATGTTGCCGAGCGAGAAGCCGGCCACCGCGATAATCACGACGGGCGCCAGGATCAGCATAAACAGTCCCACGCGATCTTTCGCCAACAGGTGGAATTCGTTTTGGAAGATCAGAAAGATCGCGCGCAACATGACAGCGCCTCAGCGCGCCTCCGGACCTGGCTCGCGCAGCGCATGGCCGGTCAACGCGATAAACGCGTCGGAAAGATTCGGACTGTGCACGCTGAACTCGAGCACTTGGCCGCCGCGCGCGCGCGCCTGCTCGAGCAATTCGCTGACCTGCGCCAGGCTCGCCAGTTCGAGCGCCGCCTTGCCGTCGCCGTCAGCGGGCGCAAGTTCGTTGACACCTCGCAGGCCGTCGCACCATCCCGGCGACGGCCTCCGCTGAAAGGTGATTTCCATACGCGGCTGGCGACCGCCCAGCACGATAATCTCGGCGACCGTGCCATTAGCCATCAGCCGTCCGCGATCGATAAGCAGGACGCCATCGCATAGCCGCTCGACTTCGTCCATGTAATGAGTGCTGTAGATGACCGCGGCGCCGGCCTCCGCGGCGCACCGCACGGTGAGCAGAATACGTTCGCGGGATTGCGGATCGACGCCGACCGTGGGTTCGTCCAGCAGCAGCACCTCTGGACGATGGACCATGCCGCAGGCCAGGTTGAGCCGCCGCTGCATTCCGCCCGAGAGCACCGCGACCGCGTCGTGCGCGCGCTGAGTCAGGCCCACTTCCTCCAGCACCCGCATGGATTCGTCGCGGGCGTCACGCTTGCCGAGACCATGGATACGGGCAAAAAATTGAAGATTCCGCAGCGCACTCAGCGCCGGATAGAGCGCGATCGCCTGCGGGACGAAACCCAGCTTGCGGCGAAGCGCACGCGGGTCGCGCGGCGTGATGCCCGCGATGGAAATGTCGCCGGCGTCGGGCGCGAGCAGAGTCGCGAGGATCGAGAGCGTGGTGGTTTTGCCGGCGCCGTTGGGGCCGAGCAATCCGATAACCTCGCCGGCTTTCACCTTCAGGCTCACGCCGTCGACCACGAGACGGGATCCGTAGCTCTTACGAAGTCCGCTGGCCGCGACGACTGTTTTGCCGATTGGCACGCTCTCACTGCCCTGGCGGTTCAGGCGGCCCGGCAGGTGGTTGGACATGAGGAGCCGGGCAGGGTGCGACGAGGGAACGAACCGCCACGATTTATACTGGAATGCCCAGGCGGAAGAGTGCAACCTGTTGAAGTGATATCGTCAAGTCGAGTTCCAGCGTCAACTCATGAATTTAATGTTGCGCTGGCAACGGCGCAACCGGTGAATGCTAAGAGCGTGCGCAATTAGTCATGCGCGCAGAGTAATGAGAGTTGATTCCAGGATACTCATTGCGGCAAATGTATTGAGAATCAATATCACTCGTGTGGCCGCTCTCCTTCTCGGTTTAGCCAACACCGTTCATTCCGGACCATTGAATTGCGCAGTACCGGCGAACGTCCAATGCGGAACCAGAACTCCGCACTCCGAAAACAGGGGAGCATGCAAATGAAAATTGCCGGCGTTGCCAGCGCATTTCCACAGCACCTTTATCCGCAGGAGGTCATTACTGATGCGCTCAAGCGGCACTGGGGCGGTCGCGTAGGCCGTGACGGACTGCTTGAAAGATTGCACTCGCGCGTCGGAGTGCGTCAACGCCATCTGGCTTTTCCGCTGGAGCGTTACGCTGAATTCAAAGGCTTTGGCGAGACCAACGCCGCGTGGATGGAAGCCGCGCAGGAACTGGGCGCGAAAGCGATCGACGGCGCACTCGCACGCGCCGGCCTCGCGCGCGACGAGATCGACGCGCTTTACACGGTCTCGACAACCGGCATCGGGAGCCCATCGCTCGATGGGCGGCTTATAAATCGCATGGGCTTGCGTACGGACCTCAAACGCACGCCCATCTTCGGTCTCGGCTGCGTCGGCGGCGCGGCCGGTATCACGCGGGCGGCCGATTACGTTCGCGCCTACCCCAAACAGACCGCCGCTTTACTGGCGGTCGAACTCTGCTCGCTCACGATCCAGCGCGACAACTTTTCGACCGTGAACCTGATTTCAACCGGCCTCTTTAGCGACGGCGCGGCCGCGGCTATCCTGACCGGCGCCGAGCGGCCGGCTGACGGCCCGCGCATCATCGGCACCCGTTCGGTGTTCTACCCGGATTCGGAAGACATCATGGGCTGGGACATTTCGGAGAACGGCTTCCAGGTTGTGCTCTCGCAAAAGTTGCCCGACCTGATCAAGTGCCGCCTCGCCCGCGATGTCGACGCGTTCCTCGCGGAACATAGGCTTAGCCGGCACGACATCGGCAGTTGGGTGATTCATCCGGGCGGACCGAAAGTGCTCGAAGCGGTCGAGTACGCGCTCGGTCTGTGTCAGCGCGAACTCGCGATATCGTGGGAATGCTTGAGCCGCGCGGGCAATTTCTCGTCTGGTTCGGTGCTGTTGGTGTTGGAGGAAGTGATGAGAAATCGCCAGCCGGACGCCGGCACGCTCGGGATGATAATGGCGATGGGGCCGGGCTTCTGCTCCGAGCTTCTGCTGGTAAAATGGTAAGCGGATAAGGTCGCGCCCGCGATGCCGTGACTGATGTATTTGTCGCGGCGCTCGACGGCGCGAGGCACCGGGATATGCGCAAAATCCGCATCCGCGGCGCCGCTCCTAAACTTAGACGCGGCGTGCGCTCAACGGCGTGTCAGCTTGTCAATTTCCGCCATTTCCTCCGCGCTGAGCTTCCAGCCAACTGCCTTGACGTTCTCGGTCACCTGCTCGGGCCGCGTCGCGCCGCTGATGACGCTCGCGACCTCCGGCCGCGCCAGGAGCCAGCTCACCGCAAGTTCGACCATGCCATGTCCGCGGCTGTCGGCGAATTTCCGCAGGCCGTCGAGGATCTCAAAGTTCGCTTCGTTTAGGGTCTGATCGGCAATCCGCTGCATCGTCGCCATGCGCGTGCCCTTCGGAGGTTCGACTCCATGACGATACTTGCCGGTCAGAAATCCGCTCGCCAGCGGAAAATACGGCAGGACACCGACGCCGAAGTGTGCGCAGGCGGGAATCAGTTCGCGCTCGATCGAGCGGTCGAGCAGGTTGTACTGGTTTTGCGCGGAGATATACGACGCGAGGCCTTCGCTGCGCGAGATCCATAGGGCGTCGGCCAACTGCCAACTGGCAAGATTGCTGCATCCGATGTAGCGGACCTTGCCTGACTTGACCAATGTGTCGAACGCTTCGAGTGTTTCCTGCTGCGGCGTTTCGGGATCGGGAAAATGAATCTGGTAGAGGTCGATGTAGTCGGTGTTGAGCCGCCGCAGACTCGCCTCGCACGCATTCATGATGTAGCGGCGCGAGGCCCCGTGCAGATATGGCCCGTCGCCCATCGCCATGCCGAACTTGGTCGCAAGCACGATGATATGGCGGCGGCGGCCGAGCGCGCGCCCGAGCAATTCCTCCGATCCGCCCTGATTGCCGTACCAGTCGGCGGTATCGAAGAGCGTGATGCCCTCATCCAGCGCGTGATGAACCACCGCCCGAGTCTGATCGGCGTCGCAGCGTGCGCCAAAATTGTTGCATCCGAGCCCGGCGATCGAAACCTTGAGGCCGGATTTGCCCAGGTTGCGAAATTCCATGATTCACCTCGCCTCGATTGATTCGCACCATTCCAAGCCGCGGCCGCGATTTTCCGGGTGCGTTGCAAGCGGGCGGGCCGTTCGGTGACGGTATGGAGTTGGACACATGCCAGCAATGGATTAGCGCATGGATACCCTCGCGGCAACGTGCCCGCCGCCAGCGGCGGAGTCATCGCACATTGCCGCGGCAGCGGACTCCGCGGGCGGGCCACGTTGGGAAGCGAAGGCCGGCTGCAAAGGCGGACTTGCGCCATGGCTGGCGAGCGATTAAGCGTAGCGCCTGATGAACGAAAACGCACTGGTGCGCCTGCTGGGATGGCGCGCCACCGTCTTGCACGGCGATCCGATGACGCTCGACCGCTGGCGCTGGCTCAAGCGTCATCTGCGTGCTGGCCGGCTGCGCACACTCGACGCCGGCTGCGGTTCCGGAGCCTTCACGATGTACGCCGCGAAAATCGGCAACGAGGCGGTCGGGATCACATTCGAC
>JBOHWJ010000546.1:0-6406 GCA_050736495.1 Binataceae bacterium (SeqCode)
CCGTGCAGCCGCCCTTCGCTCAAGCTGCCGCCGAAGGTGTTGAGCGGAAGGCCGCCTTCAAGCGCGATCGCGCCGCTTTGGACGAAGTCAGCGCCTTCGCCCTGCTTGCAGAAGCCGGCGGTTTCGAGCCAGTAGAGCGTCGAGGGGTTGAAACCGTCATAGAGTTCCGCCGCGTCCATGTCGTTGGGACCGAGGCCAGCCGAGGACCACAGTTTTTGCGCGAGCGAAGTGCCGCAGGCCATGTAATCGTCGAGCGCGTATTGAAGCAGCGTGCGGCGGCGGCTGGTGTTCTGGCCGTAGCCGGCGATATAGGCGGGTGGATTTTTCAGGTCGTGCGCGCGCTCGGCGGTGGTGAGGATGAGGCCGACCGCGCCGTCGACCGGCACGTCGCAATCGTAGAGGCACATCGGTTCGGCGACCCAGCGCGAATTGAAGTAATCGTCGCGCGACATCGGTTCCGCGTGGAAAAACGCGCGCGGATTCAGGTTGGCGTTGCGCCGGCTGTTGAGCGCGATCGCCGCCAGCGCCTCCCGCGTCGCGCCATAGCGATACATGTAACGCTGCCATGCGAGCGCGTGCCACTGGATTATGCTGCTGCATCCGTAAGGCGCGACGAATTGCGCGTCCCCCGCGGCGCGTAGCGCGCCACCCGCACCGGCGCCGCCGCGCGGGCGCGGGCGATGCAGCGCGCGCCATACCAGCACGTATTCGCACGCGCCGGCGATGAGCGCGTGCATCGCTTCGATTATCGGGCTCGCGATCATGCCGGTCTCGATTTGCGCGTACCAGCGAATATCGCGTGCGAGCGCGAGATGATTCATCACGTACTGAACACTGACGACATCCTCGCCGTCGCGATTGCCCGCCCCCGCGAACGGCGATTCCGGATAAGTCGCGAGTCCGTCCACCTGTTCGGGCTTGAGTCCCGCATCCGCGATCGCGGCGCGGCAGGCGTCAATCGCGAACAGACCGAGCGGCTTTCGCGGATGCCGCGTTATTTCCGAATAGCCGATTCCAACGATGGCGGTTTTACTACGGCCTGCCCACATGATGCATTCCTTCCTGATGTTGCTCCCCATCACGCCTGATATAACTTCGTATTTAAAGCAGCCGGAACTGCGGCACGGCCACATCGTTGCCGCGATCCTCGAAATAGACTTCGACCGGTGCGCCGATGCGCACGCGATCGCGCTCCGAAATTGCCACATTCGATACCATCAGGAGCATCGGCTGCTCCGCCAATTCCACTACGATATCGATGAATGGCGCGGCGTCCTCGAAGCCTGCTACGTCCCGCTGATGCATCACGGTGAAGCTCCAGACCGTGCCACGTCCGCTGACCGGCACGAAACTCAACTCCTGCGACAGGCAGGCGTCACAAAACGGGCGCGGCGGATGATTATAGTATGCGCACGCGGCGCATCGCTGGACCACCAACCGGCGCTGTTTTGCGGCCTCCCAAAACGGACGGGTCAATTCATCGAGGACCGGTACGGGCTTTTGACGCGGCTCGCTCATCGTAACTCCATCGGGCTACGCCTCTCGCGCGGGAGAGGACGCTAGACTGGTGCGACGTGCGGAATCTTAGGACAGGTTGCCTCCGCTGTCATGCGGCGCGCGACCCGGATTCGTTTCGCCCGCCGGCGCCATGGATCCTGCGAGCCGGACAATTTCGCCACCTGCACGACGGTCCTTACCTGTTTTTTATGCGGATGATATTGGAAGATGCGCGAGGTGTTGGCGTGGCTACACCGTTAGCTGGGCGCGCGGCGCATGGTCGCGCATAAATTCGCAACTGCGGGCGCTGGATAGGGCCGATCGTCAGTCAAATGTCAGCAGGATTTCGAGCGCGGCCGGCGCGGCAAGAGGAGCAGCACGATGGACGAGACCGATACGTTGTCACCGTGGTGGAGGCGTTCGGTAGTAATCACCGTCGTCGTATGCTTCGCCGTGCTGGGATGGTTGGCGCAACGTACCTACGTCTATGCGCCGCCGATTCCGAAGGCCGCCGTCGGCCCCTCCGGTGAACTTGTCTATACCGCTGCCGATATCGCGGCCGGCCAGGAAATTTTTCTCAAGCATGGCCTGATGGAAAATGGCACGATTTGGGGTCACGGCGCTTACATCGGACCCGATTTCTCCGCGCAGTACCTGCATACCCTTGCGCTCGACGCGCGGACGGCCGTCGCCGAAAGCCATGGCGTTTTCAGATACGCGGCGCTCAGGCCACGGCAGCGCGCCGTCGTCAACGCCGAAGTCGCACATCTGCTCAAACAGAATCGCTACGACCCGCGCACCGGCATCCTCACGCTCATGGCGGTCCAGGCCGCGTCGTTCCACAAGCAACTTGGCATGTGGACTGACTACTTCAAGGACCCTGCTACGAACGGCGGCCTGCCACACAACTACATTTCCGATCCGGCTGAGATTCGCCAACTGGTCGCGTTCTTCGCGTGGGCGTCATGGGCGTCGGTGGTCGACCGTCCCGGCACCGAGTATTCGTATACGAACAACTTTCCGTATGATCCGGCCGCCGGCAATGCACCGACCAGCGGCGCGATCCTGTGGAGTGCGCTCAGTCTGATTATGCTGCTCGGCGCGACCGCGGCGGTTTTGTTTGCCTTCGGCCGCTTCGATTTCCTCGGCTGGCGGCGCGTCGGCCAGCACATTCATCCGCATATGTTGCCGGGCGTGGTCACCCCGAGTCAGAAGGCGACGGTCAAGTTCTTCGTCATCGTGGCGCTGATGTTCCTTGCGCAAGTGCTGGTCGGCGGCGGCGTCGAACATTACCGCGCCGACCCGTCGAGCTTTTACGGCATCGACATTTCGTGGATTTTCCCGAGCCAGATCCTGCGCACCTGGCATCTGCAACTCGCCGTCCTGTGGATCGCGGTGGCGTTTGTCGCCGGTGGCCTTTTCCTGGCTCCGGCCGTGGGTGAAGCGGAGCCCAGGCACCAGGCCGTATGGGTGCATGCCGCATTCTGGGCGCTGGTGGTGGTGGCGGGCGGCAGCCTCATCGGTGAATGGCTTGGCGTACACCAGATGCTGGGCAAGGTCTGGATGTGGTTCGGCGATCAGGGCTGGGAGTATCTCGATCTCGGCCGCGCCTGGCAGATGATGCTTGCGGTGGGCTTGTTGCTATGGGTATGGCTGGTATGGCGTGGGATCCGGCCGGCGCTCAAGGATCCCGTGCGCGGCGAGCTTTCATCGCTCTTCCTTGTCGCCGCCATTACCATACCGGTCTTCTACATCCCCGCCTTCTTCTACAAGGTCGACACCAACTATGCGGTCGTCGATCTCTGGCGCTTCTGGATCATCCATCTGTGGGTCGAGAGCTTTCTGGAACTGTTCGTCACCGTCGCGGTCGCGCTCATCTTCTACCAGCTCGGAATGGTGGCGCGGACGACGGCCGTGCGCGTCATTTATCTCGATGCGTTGCTCTACCTCGGCAGCGGCATTATCGGTACGGGGCATCATTGGTATTTCAGTGGACAGCCGGAGCTTACGATGGCGCTTGCCGCGATGTTCTCGGCAATGGAGGTGGTGCCGCTGACGCTGCTCACGCTCGACGCGTGGGACTTCGTGCAGTTGACGCACGGGCAATGCGGCATCTGCGGCCAGTCGATTTCAGTGCCGCACAAATGGACTTTCTATTTCCTGATGGCGGTCGGATTCTGGAACTTTGTCGGCGCTGGCATCTTCGGGTTTCTCATCAATCTGCCCATCGTGAGTTACTTCGAAATCGGGACGCTGCTGACGCCCAACCATGGGCACGCCGCCTTTATGGGTGTGTTTGGGATGCTCGCCGTTGCACTGATGGTGTTCACGTATCGGCAGGTGCTGCCGCAGGAGGCGTGGGCGCGGATTGAAAAGTACATTCGCGTATCGTTCTGGGGACTGAACATCGGGCTCGCACTGATGATCGCGGGAAATCTGTTTCCGGGAGGCGTGCTGCAGTTGCTCGACGTGCTGCATAACGGCTACTGGCATGCGCGCAGCTTGCTCTTCCGCGACGAGCCGCTGATGCAGTTCATCGAATGGGCGCGGATGCCCGGGGATTTGGTTTTCATCGTCGTCGGTGTGGTGCCGCTGGTGATCGCGAGTGTGATGGCGTACATGGCGCTTTGGCGGGAGCCAACGTCCGCTCGTGCCACCGATCGCGCGGCCGCATAAATGAGATCCCTCGGCTCTTCCCACGGACGGAGATACCGAGAGCCGCCGCGCCCGGAGGGCGGACGGAGCGGAAACGAGGGAGTTATTTTCGCGAGGTGCTCTTCAATACGCGGTCGACCATTTCGCCGGCCAAACCCAGGTAGTTCGCGGGATCGGTCAACCTTTCCAGCGCCGCGCGATCGAGATGGCGCGATATCTCCGCGTTTTCGGCAAGCAAATCAATCAGCATCCGATTCTCTTCGATGGCCCTGCGGCAGATGTCGTAGACCAGATTGTGGGCGCGTTCACGCCCCAGGTACGGCGCCAGTCCCATCATCACCGCTTCGGAAACGATCAGTCCGTGGGTGAGATCGAGATTCTCGCGCATCCGCCGCGCGTCGATTTGTAGACCCGCGACCAGTTCACGCGCTTGCTTGAGCGCGCCCGCCGACAAAATAAAAATCTCCGGCAGCGCGATCCATTCGATTTCCCACGGGCCGGTCGAGCGTTCATGGTCGCCTACCATCGACTCCAGTATCGCGGCGACGTGGTGGCGCACCATTGAGGTGCAGGCGAGAATATAGTTGCAGGCGACCGGATTGCGCTTGTGCGGCATCGTGCTGCTCGAACCGCGCCCGGCGGTGAACGGCTCGAACGCTTCGCCGACCTCGGTCTGCATCATCAGCTTGACGTCGGTCGCGGCCTTGCCGAGCGTGCCTGTGACCAGGCCGAGAAAGCAGGCGACTTCCGCGATGCTGTCGCGTTGCGTGTACCAGGCGATTTGCGGTTGCCCGAGTTTCAACTCGTCCATCAGCGCAGCCTGCGCTTCCAGTCCGCGCTCTCCGAGCGCGGCAAGCGTTCCCACCGCGCCGCCGAATTCGCCCACCAGCACGCGCGGCCTGAGTTGCGCAAGGCGCGTGCGATGGCGCTCGACGGCGGCCAGCGTCGCCGCCGCCTTGAAGCCGAACGTAATTGGCACCGCCTGTTGGAGCTTGCTGCGGCCGGCCATCGGCGTATCGCGATAACGCCGGGCGAGCGCGGCAAGCGCTTCGGAAATCGCGCGCAGGTCGTCGTCGATCAGTTCGAGCGCGGTGCGGATTTGCAGCACGGTCGCGGTATCGACGATGTCCTGAGTGGTGGCGCCCCAATGGCAGTAGCTGCCGTAGTTGCCGGCGCAGCGCGCGGCTAACTGTCCGACCACTGGCATTACGGTCGAGCCGATCTGTTCGGTGCGTTCCCTAAGCGCCGCGAAATCGATGTTTTCGACACGTGCCTGTTTGGTGATCTCGGCCGCCGCCTCCGGCGGAATGATACCGAGACGCGCCTGGGCGCGGGCGATCGCCGCTTCGATATCGAGGTAACGCTGCACCCGGGCCTGGTCGGAGAACACACGGCGCATCGCCTCGGTGCCGAAGAAATTTGCCAACACCCCGGAATCGATCGCGGTCGAGGCCATCAGCGCCGTCTCCTTATCGTAATGTGACTGCCGTGCATGGGTTGCCGGCCATTTACTTCTTGAGGCCGAGATCGCCCGAGATGTCGAAATGGATTTTGCGCACTTTGAAACGCCATTCGCCGTTTTGCTTCACCAGCACGTCTTCGTAGCGTCCAGCCAGCGACGCGATAATGCCGTTGTCCGCCTCGCGCAAGACGATGATGTAGCTGTCGGCGCGCGCGCTGGCGCCGCTCACATTTATCAGGTGATTCAGGGTGCAATGTTTGCGTGCGGGTCCCTCGCCGCGATTCGGTATGGAGCCGGCGATAAATTCACGGATAGCCTCGCGTCCGCATAATTTACCGAGCGGTCCCGCCTCGAACTGGGCATCCTCGGTGAACAAATCCGCGAATTTTTCGAATTCGCAGTTGTCCACGTAAAAGCAGTACGCGGACATCAGGTCGCGGATGGCTTCCTTCTCTTCGAGCATCGACGCCATCGGAAAATACCTCCCATATGTGGTGAAATCGCCGATGAGCCGGTAAACTTGCGGCTCGCGGCGCATTTCCGGCACGGTCGTGCGATTCGACGGTGAAAGGCTACCAAGTCGCGCGTCGTAGTATCAAACGGCGGCTCGCCCTTTCCTTGACATTGAATTTCCGTCGTAGCTAGCTCTCAGACGGAAGACTGCCGCGCAAAACAATGATCCGCGAAGCGCAGGGACGCCTGACTTTACAGGCGCCCGCGAGCGTACAAGGAAGGTGTGCTATGTCCGCCAATCATCGCGCCGATCCCAAGGCGATTCGAACGAACCTGAAG
>JBOHWJ010000547.1:0-4607 GCA_050736495.1 Binataceae bacterium (SeqCode)
GTGCGTGACGGCATGGTGATGCTGCGCGGCTGAACATGGCGGCGGGCCAAAATCGCGTCGTCGCGCGCGCCATACGCGTGCGTTGTTCCAACTAACCATCACCCTCACTCTCTTGCTGGTCACAGCCGAGGGATTAAGAAGAGGCGGCAGGCACGAATGGAGTGAACGGTGAAAGTCAGGGCGGCGGTGGCGCATAAAGCTGATGCGCCGCTGGAAATAACCCAAGTCGATCTTGAAGGTCCGAAGCGGGGTGAGGTGCTGGTCGAAATCAGGGCGACCGGCGTCTGCCACACTGACGCCTACACGCTGTCGGGCAAAGACCCCGAAGGACTTTTCCCAGCGATCCTCGGCCATGAGGGCGCGGGCGTGGTCGCGGAATGCGGCGCGGGTGTTACCACGCTCAAGCCGGGCGACCATGTGATTCCGCTCTATATCCCGGAATGCCGCCAATGCCGCGCGTGTCTCTCGGGCCGCACCAATCTTTGCACGGCGATTCGCGAGACCCAGGGCAAAGGCCAGATGCCGGACGGAACCAGCCGCTTTTCGATCGGCGGCCAAGTGGTGCACCATTACATGGGCACGTCCACCTTCGCGAATTTCACGGTGGTACCGGAAATCGCGCTGGCCAAGGTCCGCGAGGATGCGCCGTTCGACAAAATCTGTTACATCGGATGCGGCGTTACCACCGGCCTTGGCGCAGTGCTCAATACCGCCAAGGTCCAGGTCGGCGATCGCGTGGTCGTCTTCGGCCTTGGCGGTATCGGGCTCAACGTCGTGCAGGGAGCGCGTATGGCCGGAGCGGACATGATCGTCGGCGTCGATCTCAATTCCGAGCGCAAGGCGATGGCGGAGAAGTTCGGCCTCACGCATTTTGTCAATTCCGCCGAAGTTCGCGGAGACCTCGTGCCGTACCTGGTTAATCTAACTGGCGGCGGCGCGGATTTCGCCTTCGAATGTGTTGGTAACGTCAAACTGATGCGCCAGTCCCTGGAATGCTGCCAGCGCGGATGGGGCACATGCGTGATAATTGGCGTGGCCGGCACGGGCGAGGAAATTTCGACGCGGCCGTTTCAGCTCGTCACGGGGCGCACTTGGAAGGGCACCGCATTTGGTGGTGCGCGTGGGCGGCGCGACGTGCCAAAGATCGTCGATTGGTACATGCAGGGGCGCATCAATATCGACGATCTGATCACACATACGATGCCGCTGGATCGGATCAACGAGGCCTTCGATCTGATGCATCAGGGCAAATCGATCCGTAGCGTTATCCTGTACTAAACGATCAACTGCGACAGGCCGCGCGCTTTGCGTACGGCGGCAGCGATGATCGTGTATCGTCTTTTATCGGGCAAAGGGGGATTGGGGTGCTGCGATTACGCTTCGGACTTCGCTCGATTGTAGTTATCACGGCTGTATTGGCTCTGACGATTGTCGGCAATGGCCGCGCGAGCGCCGCGAATGAAGCGCCGCCGACCAATTCGCTGCCATTGACGCGCGCCCTGAAGCTCGGGCTGCGCCCGTCTTCGCGCGCCGTCATCGCATTCATCGGTGACGGCCATGCGCACGCCGCCTACGAGCTTTACGTCACCAATTTCAATGCGAAACCGATCCGAATCCTCTCGCTCACAGTCAAGGGCAGCGATGGCGCGCCCTTTAGCCGGACCTGGGGTGGGAAGGAACTGGCCGCGATGTTCAGCGCGGCAGCGGGTTCCTATCACGAATCGCAGAATCCGTTGCTACAGCCGAGCGAGGAGGGTGTGATATTCGTCTTCCTCGATTTCGACTCGATGAAGGACGCGCCCGCGCATCTGGTGAATTCAGTCACGATCGAGCGCGGTGATGAGCGCGATACCATCCAACGGACCCAGATCGCCGCGATGAGCGTCAACAGAGACGGCGCGGCGGTGGTGAGCGCGCCAATTGCCGGCGACGACTGGTCCGCCGCCAACGGTCCTTCCAATGCGTCGGCGCATCGGCGCGCACTGCTGGCCCTCGACGGCGTGCCGGAGATCGGGCAGCGCTTCGCGATCGACTGGGTCAAGCTCGGCGCGGACGGCAACACTTACCAGGGCGACCCGCGCAAGAACAGCAGCTATTACGCTTGGAACGTGCCAATTATGGCCGCCGCCGACGGGCGTGTTATCGTGGTCAAGGACGGTGTTCCGGAGAACACGCCCGATCCCGCCGACCCGGCCAAAAGAGCGGTAGTGCTTGATCTCGCGAACCTCGGGGGCAACCATGTGGTCGAGGATATTGGGGGCGGGCACTACGCCCTCTATGCGCATCTGCGGCCCGGCTCCATTACCGTCAAGCCCGGCGAGACGGTTCATCGCGGACAAGTGATTGCGCGTCTCGGTAACAGTGGAAACTCGACCGAGCCGCATCTTCATTTCCAGCTTTGTGACGCGGCGTCGTTCGTGATCAGCAGCGGCGTGCCGTTCGCGCTGGACCGCTTTACCGTCCATAAATATCGAATTGATCGAAAGGGTGGCATGCCCATAAAGTTGGTGGTCGAGGATTCGCGCACGGTGACGGACCAGATTCCGATGGAGAATGAACTGGACGACTTCGGCGTGAAGTAATCGTTGATGCTCCACCGCCGGGCAAACCTTCACAGTCGATCGACTGAGGCGCCCGCCATATCGATATGGCAGGCGCGCGCGGCCAAGGCCGCGATGAGGATGGCCGCCGTGGTATTGCTGACGACGGCGGCCGGATGCTCGCTGTTTCATCACAGTGGGGAACCGCCGCAAGAACAATTCCTGCAGGCGCTCAAACGCGGCAACGCGCCGCAGGCGAGCCAGATCTGGCTTCATATGAGCGCCGATGACCGCGCCAATCTCTCCCACGGCATCGGGATCAATCCAAAGGTCACGCGCGCGGATGTTGAATCCGCTTTCATGAAGCATCAAGTGGAAGCGGAAAAAAAGCACGGTCAGGCCGACAGCCAGAACATGGGACTCGATACAAATCCGAACATGGGCCTGGATGCGAACCAGAACATGGGCCTGCATACCAATGCAGATATGGGGCTCGGCCCGAACGTCGAGCAAAACGATAGCGGATCGCAGCAAGTCGATCTTCCCGGAGTCGGCGCCGATCAGACCGGCGGCAGCCTGCTTGACCTGCCGCACTATCTGAACGCCGCGCCGACCGCGCCCGTGGCACCGTCATCGGACGATTCCCAATAGGCATGCGGCCGCTGACAGTCCCGCCAGCCGCGTCATTTGCCGTCGCGATCACGGTCGGATTTTCACGGCGGCCGCAAAACGCTCGCCAGCACGCTCAGCTTGCGTAATCATCTGCGCTGACCGCGCCATTCGGCGCCGGCGCCGCTCGATTTCTTGCGGCGTTCATCCCCCGGATGCACGTCCGTAAATACGGAGAGTAACCATGGATTTCAATTTCACCGCCGACCAGGAAATGCTTCGTAACACCCTCGCCGAATTTGCGCGGCGCGAACTGCTGCCAGCGTACGCCGCGCGCGACCAGGACGCCGATTTGCCGCGCGGGGTTACGGACAAACTCGCCGGCCTCGGACTCCTCGCGCCGATGGTCGAGGAGCGTTTCGGCGGCCTCGGCCTCGACTACATTTCGCTCGGCATCGCGCACGAAGAAATCTCGCGCTGCGATTTCAACGCCGGCTATGTGCTGTTGCTCAGCGCGCTGGTCGGCGCGATCGTCAACGCGCGCGGCGATGATCGCCAGAAGAGCGCGATTCTGCCGCCGATATGCCGCGGCGAAGTGGTGCCGGCGCTCGGCGTCACGGAGCCCAGTGGTGGTTCCGACGCGGCGCATGTCAAGCTGCAGGCGCGCCGTGAAGGCGACAGTTACATCCTCAACGGCGAGAAGACCTCCATCTCGTTCGCGTCATGGGCGGACAGCATACTGGTGATGGCGCGTACGGGAACGATCGAGGAGGGCGCGCATGGCGTGAGCGCCTTTTATGTCGATCTTCATGCTCCCGGCGTAACCCGCAATCGTTTCAAAGACCTTGGCACGCGTGCAATCGGCCGCGGGCAATTGTTTTTCGACTCGGTCCGCGTTCCCGCTGACGCCCGTATCGGTGCGGAGGGCGCAGGCTTCGTCCAGGTGATGCAGGGCTTCGATTTCAGCCGTTCGCTCATCGGCCTGATGTGTGTCGGTGCGGCCGAACAGAGCGTCGAGGAGACCTGCAAGTACGTCACCGAGCGCCAGGCTTTTGGCGGATCACTCGCACGCTTCGAGGGGGTCTCGTTCCCGCTGGCCGAGGCGAGCGTCAAACTGCGCGCGGCACGTCTGCTCTGCTACGAAGCGCTATCGCTTAAGGATCAGGGCAAGCCGCATGGGTGGCTCGCGGCGGGAGCCAAATGGTGGGCACCGGAGCTATGCGTGCAGGTGATTCACCAATGCCTGCTGTTGCATGGTCACCTGGGATACAGCCTCGACCTGCCGCATCAGCAGCGCCTGCGCGATGTCATCGGACTCGAAATTGGCGATGGCACCGCGCAGATTATGAAGCTGCTGGTCGCGCGCGCGTTGCTGGGCGGCACCGCCCGCCCCTACTGAAAAAGCGTACGGCGATCAAAAATCCGGAAGTTCGCGATCAAAGCAGTTGATCGCGGACC
>JBOHWJ010000548.1:0-3885 GCA_050736495.1 Binataceae bacterium (SeqCode)
ATGTCAGGCGATGTTTTTGGCAACGGGCTGTTGCAATCGACCAATGTGAAGCTGGTCGCCGCTTTCGACCATCGCCACATTTTTCTCGATCCCGATCCAGACCCGGCCAAAAGCTACGCCGAGCGCAAACGCCTGTACGAGAAGCCCGTCTCTCAATGGGCCGATTACGACCCGGCGCTGATTAGCCGGGGCGGCGGTGTCTTCCGGCGTGGACAAAAGCGCATCACGCTCAGTCCCGAGATTCGCGCCGCGCTCAAATGCGACCCCACCGAAGTCGACAGCGACAGTCTGGTGAAAGCTGTGCTGCGCGCCGATGTCGACATGCTCTACAACGGCGGCATTGGCACCTACGTCCGGGGCCGCGACGAGACCGACGCCGAAGTCGGCGACCACGCCAACGACACCAGCCGCGTCGCCGCCAACGAGTTGCGTGCCAAAGTGGTGGTCGAGGGTGGCAACCTCGGCTTCACGCAGCGCGCGCGCATCGAGTATGCGCTGGCCGGTGGCCGCATCAATACCGACGCCATCGACAACTCGGCCGGCGTCGACACCTCCGACCACGAGGTCAACCTGAAAATCCTGATGCAGCCGGCGGTTGCCCGCAGAGCCGTTAGCGCCGACCAGCGCAATCGCATGCTCGCGCCGGCAGCCGAAGAAGTTGCCGAGAACGTGCTGCGCGACAACCGCGGCCAGGTGCTCCTGCTCAGTCTCGAGCAGATTCGTTCGCGCACGCAGGTGAGCGCCTTCCGCGACCATCTGACCGCGATCGAGCAGCGCGGCCTGTTGCGCCGCCACGAGGCGGCGCTGCCCACTCACGAGGAGCTGCGTGAGCGCCGGTCGCGTTTTCCGGGACTCACCCGTCCTGAACTCGCGGTGTTGAGCGCGTACACCAAGATCGATTTGGTCTTCCGGCTGGCGAACACGAAGCTGGTCGATGATCCGTACCTGGTTGAGCGCTTTTTGCGGCCGTATTTTCCGCCGTCGATCGCGGCTGCCTTCGCCGACGACATACCGCGCCACGGTCTCAGGCGTGAGCTCGTTGCGACCCGTATCGTCAACGAGATCGTCGACCTGATGGGCTCGATTTTCGTTTTCAACCTGGTGCGCGATCACGGCATCGAAGCCGCGGACGCCGTGCGCGCATGGCTTATCGCGGCGGGCGTTTTGGATTTGCACGCGCGTGCCGAAGGCCTCAAGCTGGGTGCGCTCGACTTGAGTGCGGAGGCCGAACTTGGCGCCTTCCTGAGTCTCGAGCGCGCGGCGAGACGCGCATGTACATGGGCGATCGCGAACAACGGCACCGTGCCAATCGACGCGGTGGTGAGCCGCTTCAAGCCTGCGCTGGAAGCGCTCGCCGGCGAGTTCGAGGGCACCCTTACCGGCGGCGAACGCAGCCGCTTCGAACAGGCTTATCGCGAGCTGCGCAGCTCCGTTCACCAGGAACAGCTCGCACACGAATTGGCGCGGCTGGACTTCGCCGACCACCTGTTGAACGTGCTGAGCTTGAGCTTCGCGCGCGGGCAAAAAGTCGAGCAGGTGGCGCAGGTCTACTTCGGCCTTAGCGATCGCATTGAATTCGCGATGATCGAGCGGGCGATCTATTCAATCGACAGCGACGATCGTTGGGAGCGCCGGGCCGCCCATGACCTTGGCGCCGAACTCACCGCCGCGCGCGTCGAACTATGCTGTTCGCTGCTCGATGGCCATCCGGACCACGGCTCCAAGAACCGGCCCGCGCTCGACCCGATGACGAACGGCAGTGACCGGCGCGTGGCGGAAGTGGAGCGGCTGATGGGTGATTTGCGCGCGTTGCCGACGATTGGCCTGCCAGTGTTGGAGGTAGCCGTCCGCGCACTCTCACGCCTGGCTAACCGCGGCTAGCGGCTGCGCTTCGAAAGAAACCCGTCACGCGGTGGCGCTGTCAAGCGGCGCGGCCGGAGACAACACCACCTCTCCATTCGACAGCGCATCATCCGCCACGTTCGCGGTCAAGTCCTTGTAAAGGCGCAGGCCCGCCACCACGAAGAACGCCACCGTCGCGAAGGAAACCGCGACTGCGGCGAGATCAAGAATGAAGATCGTTCCCCATAAGTAGCCGGTAACCACGCTCACGGGTCCGACGATCAGGCTCACGACTACGAAAAATCCCGCAGCCCACGAGTTGTAGCCCGACCATACGGCGAGGAATACCACGATTCGCGTCGCGACCCTGAAAAAACGCTGGCGCATCAGATCGCGGCTAAACAACAGCGCGTGAAAACCGTGCTTGGCGTCGAATATGAGAGCATACTGCGCGAAATACAACCACAGGAAGATCAATGCCGCAAAGATCAGGACCGCGACCTCGATCAAGTACAGGGCGATTACCATCCAGCCCACCGATACCCTGAACTCCATTCGTAGCAGTACCACCGCGATTACCGGAACGATCAGTTGCAGAAACACGATCCAGAAAAACGCGGGGACGAGCGCGCCCGCCTCGCGGTAAATCGCGATGGCCTCGTTCAGGATCTGACCGCGCTGCCCGCCCGACTGGATTCGCCGAATTGTACAGAGCACGAGCAGCGCCACCGCGAACGTCAGCGCCAGCAGAATGATATGAATCAGAAACAGCACCCACGCGGGGAACAGCGGCGCCACGTCCTGGACCGAGGGCGTGTACGGCATTTGCGCGGGAATCCACCCGACATTACGCGCACCGGGCGCGAATTTCGTGGCCAGTTGGTGCTGCAAGTCGAGCGCATCTGGCAACAGGCCGAACGCGGCGATTATGACCAGCGGAGCGAGCACCAAGGCCAGCAGCGTCCAGTTGCCGCGCAGATCGTTCACCGCGTTGGCGAGATAAATGAAACTGCTTTTGAGCCTGGTCGGCGCCACGCGAATCAAGGTTGCCATCGGCGTAAAGCTAACACAAGGCGCTCGGCGATGCCCGCGACAACTCTCCCGCCGCTGCGCTATACTTGCGTCGCGCCCCGCCGCGGGCGACATCTCGAGCCGCGGAATAATGCCATGACCGACGACGAACGAACGGCCCAAATCCAGAACGAAAACAAGATGATCCGCCGCCTGCGCTTCCTCGTTGATCTGACCTTCGCGACTATCGCGCAGGACGATTCGATGACTCTGGAGCAGGCCTGGGAGCACGTGCGCGCCCTCAAGGGCGCAGCGCTTGCGATGTTCCCTGGCAAGGACGAGACCTTCGACCTCATCTACCTGCCACGTTTCTCGCGCCTTTTAGCCGAACTTTTTCACCCCAACTGACGGCGGACCTGACGCGCTTGGCAAATTACTGCGATGGGCTAGTTGCGCGCCCCGACGGCACCACCGCGCCCGGCCGTGTACGTTTCGTCGACCGTATTGTCGCGGTTGAGCCGCTCGACTCCGCACCCGACGACTACGTGCTGCCTGGCTTCATCGACCTTCAGGTCAATGGAGCTGGCGGAATCGACGTTATGGCAGCGAATGTCGAGGAACTGCTCGAAATTTCCCACGTGCTGGCCCACGAGGGCACTACGGGATGGCTGCCGACGGTAATTACCTCGCCGCTCGAGCGGATCGAGCGCGTCGACGAACAGGTGGTCGAGGCGATGGCCGCGCAGGAGCATACCGCTGAGCGCAGGAGCGGCAGCGGTGCGCGCGGCATCCGCGGTGCCGCCATCCTCGGCATGCACCTTGAGGGTCCGTTCCTTTCCCCGGTTCGTCTCGGCGCCCATCCGCGGGCAAATCTGCCGTTCGACGACGACGCGATGGACCGCATCCTCGCGCTTGAATCGGTCAGGCTGGTCACGTTGGCGCCGGAACTGGACGGTTCCGCCGAAGCCATTCGGCGTCTTGCCGCCGATCACGTCGCGGTCTCGCTCGGCCATACCGATGCCACCATGGAGC
>JBOHWJ010000549.1:0-8545 GCA_050736495.1 Binataceae bacterium (SeqCode)
ATCATGCGCGGGCCGCAAATGTGCCGATTATCGTCGCAATCAACAAAATCGACCGGCCCGAAGCCAATATCGATCGCGTCAAGCAGCAGCTTACCGAACAAGGCCTGATTCCCGAGGACTATGGCGGCAACACGATCATCGCGCCGGTTTCGGCGCGCACCCGCGAGGGCATAGAGCATCTGCTCGAGATGATTCTGCTGCAGGCCGACCTGATGGATCTGAAGGCCAATCCGAATCGTGCCGCGCGCGGTACCGTGGTCGAATCGCAACTCGATCGCGGCCGCGGACCGGTCGCGACCGTGCTGATCCAGGAAGGCACGCTGCGTCAGGGCGACCCGTTCGTATGCGGTACGACCTACGGGCGCGTGCGCGCAATGTTGAATCATCTCGGCCAGCGTCTGACCGAAGCTGGACCGTCTACGCCGGTTGAAATCTTTGGACTCTCGAGCGTACCTGAGCCCGGCACCGCCTTTGTCGGTGTCACCGACGAGGCGCGGGCGCGTCAGGTCGCCGAGTTCCGCCACTCGAAGCAGCGCGAGGGCGTGCTGCAGAAGACCAGCCGTATCTCGCTCGAAGATCTGAGCGAGCGCATGATGGCGGGCGAAGTCAAGGAGCTGCGTATCATCCTCAAGGGCGACGTCAATGGATCGGTCGAAGCGCTCGCCGAGTCGCTTATGCGGCTGTCCACTGAGGAGGTCAAGCTCGAGATCCTGCACAAATCAGTGGGCGCGATTTCGGAGACCGATGTCACGCTCGCTTCGGCGTCAAGGGCGATCATCATCGGCTTTAACATTCGGCCCGAACCCAAGGCGGCGCAACTCGCCGAGAAGGAAGGCGTCGAGATCCGCCTCTACACGATCATCTACGAGGCCATCAACGACATGCGCGAGGCCATGGAAGGGCTGCTCGCGCCGACCTATCGCGAGAAGTCGCTCGGCCGCGCCGAGGTGCGCAAGACCTTCGTGGTTCAGGGCAACACCGTTGCCGGTGTGATGGTGCTCGACGGCAAGCTGGTGCGCAGCGCGCGGGCCCGGCTGGTGCGCGACGGCCGCGTGGTATGGGAAGGCAAAATCGCCACTCTCAGGCGCTTTAAGGACGACGCCCGCGAAGTCCAGTCCGGCTACGAATGCGGTATCGGACTCGAGAATTTCAACGACCTCAAGCCCGGCGACATCATCGAGGATTTCGAGATGGAGGCGGTGCTGCGCAAACTCTCGGCCCCCAAGCCGGAGCCGTTGCGCGGTCAGGGCGCGGCCATCGAAAAACAGCTTCAGACCTGAAATTCCGCACGTATGGCGTGTCCGCCGCAAACCCGTAGGGACTGCGGCGGACGCGCCATGATGATCATCGCGTTGATGCGATGCGTGCGGCGACGGACCGGAGGCGAGCCGTCCGCGATGGGGAGGGGGCTATCAATGGTCGTTGGAGTTTTACAGCTAACGCTGTTCCTTCCGGAAAACCATTCACTCAAAGGCAAACGCCAGGTGCTGCGCGCGATTAAGGATCGCGTGCGCAACAAGTTTAACGTCTCTATCGCCGAATCTGACGGCCACGATCTGTGGCAGCGCGCCGAACTGGGCATTTGCCAGGTCGGGAGCGATCGCGCCTTCGTCGACTCGGCGTTGCGAACGGTCGTCAAATATATCGATTCGCTCGCGCTGGCCCCGCTCGGCGAGGAGCGGCTCGAAATTCTGAACTATTGATCGGCGTCGCCAGCGTCGCCTGTGCCAAAACCCGTCGATACGGTTTTGGGGCGCGGGTCTCGTGCGGGATAGGATGGCGTTATGCTCGGTGAAGCGCGGCGGCCCGAACGGGTGGCCGAATCAATTTTACGTGAAGTTTCGCAGATGCTGCTGCGGGACCTCAAGGATCCGCGCCTACGCGGCATTACCGTAACGTCAGTCCGGATGAGCGATGACTTGCGCCGTGGGCGCGTCTATTTTTCGCATCTTGAGGGTGATGGGCGCGCCGTCGCCGCCATCGCCGGCTTTCGCAGTGCCAGTGGCTTCATCCGCCGCCAAATTGGCCGCTCGCTGGGGTTGCGCCACACGCCGGAATTGGACTTCGAGTTCGATCCGGGGCTTGAGAAAGCGGCGCGCATCGATTTGCTGCTGCGCGAGGCGCACGCCAAGGAGTGACTGTCCGCGCGGTCCTGTGGAAGGTATCGGCTCACCGGTCCGGCGCGGATTTGTCGATGGTGGCCGGAGCCGCGTTTCGGCGCGGCTGTTTCACACCTTAACCGCCAACCGCTCATTCGCTATCGTCGGTGTTTTGCGATGGATGGAATTATTCTGATCGACAAGCCGGCCGGGCCGACTTCGGCTGAAGTTGTGCGCAGGGTCAAGGCCCGGCTCAAAGCACGCCTGAAAACCGCGCCTCGCGTGGGTCATCTGGGCACGCTGGATCCGTTCGCGACCGGACTGTTGCCGATTATGGTGCGCGAGGGCACCAAGCTCGCGCCCTTCATCCAGGAGGGTGACAAAGAATACGAAGGCATCATCGCCCTCGGCGCCGAGACCGACACGCTCGACAAAACCGGCGCGGTGGTGAGAACCGCCGCGGTGCCGCCGCTGGAGGCGGCGCAAGTGCGCGAACTCGCGGCGCGCTTCACCGGCATTATGGAACAGACCCCACCGATCTTCTCGGCGATAAAGCGCGGTGGTGTACCGCTCTACCGGCTCGCGCGGCGAGGCGAAGACGTTGCGCCGCCGCTACCCCGCATGGTTGAGATCAGACGGCTCGAACTGGCGTCCGCCGACGCCGACTCGATCCGTTTTCTGCTGGTATGCTCGACCGGAACCTACGTTCGTGCGCTTGCGCGTGATATCGGCGTCGCGCTCGGTAGCGCGGCGCACCTTGCGGCGCTTAGACGGCTGCGCAGCGGCATCTTCACTGTCGCCGAGGCGCGGCCTCTGGATCAGGTGCTGTCGGCGCTCGAAACGGGTGCTAGCGTCACCTTCATCGGATTGCGCGAAGCCATGCCTGATTTGCCCGAAGTCGAAATCGACGCGGAAGAGGAGCGGCGGCTGCGCAACGGCGATTCACGCGCGCTTGATTGTATGGTTCCGCCCGGTGCCCGGCGCTTCAAAGTTGTTACCCGCGGAAATCTGGCCGCGGTTGCCGAGACTACCTCACGTGTCACCGCGGCCATCGCGCGCATTTTCACCCCCGGCTGAGTATTTGTAATTCTCGATGCGCTTGCCAGGCCGAATACCCGCTGAAGCCGCGCCGGGCAAATGATGCGATGGCGTTGGAAGAGAACGATGAAACCGCAGGTGCTGATCGTCGGAGCGGGCCCGACGGGTCTGGTGCTGGCCCTATGGCTCGCCAGGCTTCGCGTGCCATTCCGCATCGTCGAGAAAAACAGCGGAGCGGGTCAGGCCTCCCGCGCTATGGTCGTGCAGGCGCGTACGCTGGAATTCTACCGCCAACTTGGCTTCGCCGATGAGGTGGTGCGAGGCGGCATCAAGATTTGCAAACTTCACCTGCGCGAAGACAGCCGCGAGATCGCGGGCTTCGAGTTCGAGGACCTCGGCGAGGGTTTGAGCCCATATCCGTTCGTCCTCAGCTTCCCGCAAGACGACCACGAGCGGTTGCTTGGCGAGAAGCTCAAGGCGGCCGGCATCGAGATCGAGTGGAACACCGAACTGGGTAGCTTCGCCGACGGCGGCGATCACGTTCGCGTGATCCTGCGCAAGAATGGTGCGGAGGAAACCCGTCAGTTCGCCTATCTCTGCGGATGCGACGGCGCACGCAGTGCTGTCCGGGAAGGATTGAAGCTTAACTTCCCGGGTGGAATTTATCAGCAGATGTTCTACGTCGCGGACTTGGAAGCCACGGGCAATGCCGTCAACGGCGACATCAACCTGTGCCTCGGCGCCGATGAATTTGGCGCCGCTTTCCCGATCAGGAGCAGTGGCATGTTGCGGCTGATCGGCGTCGTGCCCGAAGAGTTGACAGGCCGCGCAAACATATCTTTCGAGGATATTCGTCCTCGTGCCGAAAAGCTGATCGACGTGCAGGTTCAGAAGGCAAACTGGTTCTCCACCTACCATGTTCATCATCGGGTGAGCGAACATTTCCGGGTGGGCCGAGTCTTCGTCGCCGGAGACGCGGGGCATCTGCACAGCCCGGCGGGCGGACAGGGCATGAATACCGGCATTGGCGACGCCGTGAACCTGTCTTGGAAGCTGGCCGCCGTCCTTAAGGGACAAGC
Organism: Binataceae bacterium (SeqCode); assembly: GCA_050736495.1. Lineage (GTDB taxonomy): Bacteria > Desulfobacterota > Binatia > Binatales > Binataceae > JBOHWJ01. The sequence continues at coordinate 4,217 of JBOHWJ010000549.1, forward strand.
CGATCCGAACATACTCGATACTTACGAGACCGAGCGGATTGCCTTCGCCCGGAGTCTCGTGTCGACGACCGACAAACTGTTCCAGGCGGCGGTGGGACGGAGCATCGGCAGCAGTGTCTTCCGCACCTTGCTGTTCCCGCACCTCCTGCCGTTCATGCTGGGCTTCGCGGCGGTCCGCAGAGCGCAGTTCCATCTCATTTCGCAGACCCGCATCAACTATCGCGATAGCGCGCTCAGCGACGGGCGGGTGGGGCATGTGCATGGAGGCGACCGCCTACCCTGGGTCGAGGGCGGAAATGGCGGAAACTATGAACCGTTGCAATCAGTCGACTGGCAGATTCACGTCTATGGCGAGGCGGCCCCGCCGTTGCGCGACGCCGCCGGAAGGTTGAATCTCGCGCTCCACTCTTTTGCCTGGAGCGATCAGGCGTTGAAGGCGGGCTTCAGGCGCGACGCTCTTTACCTCGTGAGGCCGGACGGCTACGTCGCTCTGGCCAACAGGGAACAGGACGTCGTCAGGCTTCAAAGAATGCTATTCAGGTTCAGAATCGCGCCGCTCAACAACGTGCCGTTGCCTGTCGGTTAGATTCCGCGGGATGTAGTCCCGCGATCGGACCTCTCACCCGGTCTCGATTGAGCCATCAAGTTGCGGTTTTAATCTTTTCGCACTTGCGCGAAGATTGGCGCGATGTTTTCTTTGCGTTCGGCCGTGGGCGGCGGACCGCCTGGCGATTGGAGCATCTTGCTATGGCACAGCATGAACGGCAGGGTTCAGCGCATTCCTACGATGTCGTGGTCGAGCGCGACGTGATGGTCGCGATGCGCGATGGCGCGCGGCTGGCGACCGACATCTATCGTCCCGCACTTAACGGCGCACCGGCGCCGGGCCGTTTTGCCGCGATAATCGAGCGCACCCCTTATGACAAGGACGCTCCGCGTTTCGTGTTGCACGCCCGTCTCTTCGCGCGGCACGGCTACGTCGTCTTGATGCAGGACGTGCGCGGGCGCGGCAATTCCGCGGGCGAATGGTACGCGTTCGCACGCGAGGCGCCCGACGGTTACGACACCATCGAATGGGCCGCCGCGCAGCCGTGGTGCAGCGGCAAAGTTGGCACCATGGGCACGTCGTACATGGCGGCGGTGCAGAGCGCCGCGGCAACGCTTAACCCGCCTCATCTGGCCGCGATGTTCGTTACCGAAGGACCGTCGGATTACTACTCGTGCTCGATGCGCCATAACGGCGCGCTCGAACAGCGCTTTCTTATCTACGCGTTCCACATGGCGGTGACGAGTCCGGAGGCGCGCGCAAATCCCGCGCTGCGTATCGCGCTGGCGCAAGCCCGCGACAATCTCGGCCACTGGCTGATGCGCCTGCCGCTCAAGAAGGGAGCTTCGCCGCTGCGTTTGCTGCCGAGCTACGAGCAGTGGGCGCTCGATCTCCAGACGCGCGCCACCTATGACGAATACTGGATCCAGCGCGGCTATGCGATTCACGAATACTACGACGAGCATGCCGACGTGCCGACCGTATATTTCGGCTCGTGGTACGACTCCTACGCGCGTGCGACCGTGGAAAATTTCATCGCGCTCAGCCGCCTTAAGAAAAGTCCGCATCGGCTCATCATGGGACCATGGCTTCATGGCGTGCGTGCCGACGACAACAGTTCGGGCGACATCTATTTCGGCCCCGACGCAATCGAGGGCTACAACAGCCTGCGTCTTCGATGGTTCGACCAATGGCTCAAGGGTCTCGACACCGGCGTCATGGAAGAGCCGCCGGTGCGCATTTTCGTGATGGGCGGCGGCGACGGGCGGAAGTTCTACGACGTGCTCGGATTGAATGGACGGCTCTATCACGGCGGGCGCTGGCGCGAGGAAAATGAATGGCCGCTCAAACGCGCGCGCGAGGTGCTGTTTTACCTGCGTCGCGGCGGCGCGCTCTCGACGCGTAAGCCCGAGGACGCCGCAAGTGTGTCGATTTATCGCTTTGACCCGCGCGACCCGGTGCCGACCGTCGGCGGATGCATCTCTGTGGGTTTCGAGTTCATGCCGGCCGGCGGCTTCGACCAGCGCACGCGGCCCGGGGCGTTCGGCGCACGCGAGCCGCTGCCGCTGGCGGCGCGTCCGGATGTGCTGACCTTCGTGGGCGAACCGCTCGACCGTGATCTCGAAGCGACCGGAACGATCACGGTCAATCTATGGGTGTCGTCGTCTGCGTTGGACACCGATTTCACCGCCAAGCTCATCGATGTGTATCCGCCCAGCCCGGATTATCCCGACGGTTATGCGCTTAATCTGACCGATTCGATTATCCGTGCGCGCTATCGTAATTCATTCAGCAAACCAGAGTCGATGAAGCCGGGCGAGGTTTACAAGCTGAGCTTTCCATTCTATCCGACAAGTAATCGCTTCGCGCGCGGCCATCGGATCCGCGTCGACGTTTCGTCGTCGAACTTCCCGCGGTTCGATGTCAACCCCAACAGCGGTGGTCCGTTGGGCGAACCCGGCACACTCGCGATCGCGGACAACACGGTGTATCACGACTTGCGGCATCCATCGCATCTGGTGTTGCCGGTGGTTGAGTAGTCAATCAAGACACAATTGGCTATGGCCGCGCGTATAGTTCGTGTCGCCGGGTGATAGCCGTAGGAATGACGCGGCTCGCCAGGATTAATGCTGGTCGTTCAGGCCGTGGTCGTAATCGTGATGTTGTCCGGAGTCCGGGTGCTTCGCGCCGGTATCGTAATGACCCGTTTCCGTGCGATGCTCCGCATTTTGATGCGGGACAGCGATAGTGCGGTGTTGGTCGCCACTATGGTGATCATCGGCGTCATAATGCCGCGGGGCGGCTTCGGAGTGCGGTTCGATCCCCTGCGGATGCTGGTCAGGGCCCTGGCGTACGTCGAAATCGCGATGCTCTCCGCCATTGGGGGCGAACCAGTTGGGATGATGTTGCTGCGCCCAGTCATGATCGTTTTGGACCCACCAGTCACGGTCGTGCCAGACGTGATGTTGATCGTAATCGCCGTAAGCGACCGACGGCTGCTGATAACCATAACCATAGCCGTAGCCTGGTGCCGGGTTGTAGTGGTGCTCTCCGAAGCAGGCCTGCAATGTGAATGTGCCAAATATCAGGACCAGCGCTTCCGCAATCAGGATGATCTTGCGCCTCATGGTGGTTGACCTCATGGTTTAAGGGCAGCATCAGTTATGCCAGCGGCAAAAGCGGCCGAAATCACGCTCAATCCGCATTTACTCGGTAAGGGGTAGCCCGAATCGGTTGGTCTCGCCGCGGAAGCAACCGTGGTGATGCGAAAGGGATACCCCAGGGATTCAAAAAGATTACATTGCGTTTAGGATGACAAGATACAAACCTGCGGTCGCGGCCTCATTCCAGGGCTGAATTTTCAGGAAATGGCGAAGGGGGATCGAGCAATTTCGCACAAAGCCTCCCGATCATTTAAATTTCTTCAAACACGGATCAGTGAAGCACATGGCCGCCAGCCGCGCCCGCTGTGACCGACCTCTGTTTAGGCTAGGCAAAACCCTCTATCCGGGGCAACGGCGGGTGCGGCGCCACCGCTTTACAGCATCCGACCCCTCTGTTAGGCTTGCTGGTTAAGTAAAGGAAAAAGGGAAAGAAAGTAGACCTGATGCCCCTCGCGGTCGCCCGAAAGCGGGAAATGATTACCACGTTCGCTCGAAGCGCGAACGATAGCGGCTCGTCCGAAGTACAGATAGCGCTGTTCACGGCGCGTATCGAGCAACTCACCGAGCATCTCAAGACCCACGCGAAAGATCATCATTCGCGGCGCGGTCTTTTGCGTCTAGTCGGCAAACGCCGCCGGTTGCTGGACTACCTGCATGGACAGGACTACGAGCGCTACAAGGGGCTGATTGGAAAGCTGGGCATCCGCAGATAGGCCGGATTCGCCCGAGCCTTCCGCGCCGTGTCGTCCATTTGACGGGCACGGGCCAGCCGCCAACAGGCGCGTCAGGACAAGGCCCCGCGGGTCTTCCGCGAAATCAAACGGGCCTCCCCTCTCCCGCAGGTGTAAAAACATGTATCGAAAGCTAGAGATCGAATTTGCCGGTCGGCCCTTGTCATTGGAGACCGGGCGGCTGGCAAGACAGGCGCATGGCGCCGTGCTCGCCCAGTACGGCGAAACCATAGTGTTGGCGACCGTGGTTTCGGCCTACCAAGGCCGGGACAAGATTGACTTCCTGCCGTTAACCGTCGATTACCAGGAAAAGACTTTCGCCGCCGGAAAGATTCCCGGCGGTTTCTTTAAGCGCGAGGGCCGGCCCTCGGAGAAAGAGATCCTGACC
>JBOHWJ010000550.1:0-4519 GCA_050736495.1 Binataceae bacterium (SeqCode)
GCGCAAGATCATCGACAGGGTCCGCGAAATGCGCACCCAACTCGAAGGTCAGGCCGCGGCCAACGGCGACGGCGCCGCCGCCGCGCCATTGCGCGCCGATCTCGCCCGCATCAATCGGCAACTTCTGGAGATTCAGGGCGGCACGCCCCTGATGCAGGCCTGTGTCACCGCGCAAACCGTGGCCGAGGTCATTTCCGGATGGACCGGCATCCCGGTCGGCAAGATGCAGGCCGACGAAATCAAGACGCTGCTCGCGCTCAAAGACCGGCTGGCCGAACGCGTGGTCGGACAACCGCATGCGCTCGAAGCCATCAGCCAGCGTATCCGCACCGCGCGCGCCAATCTGACCGATCCCCAGCGCCCCATCGGCGTCTTCATGCTGGTCGGGCCGAGTGGCGTCGGCAAGACCGAAACCGCGCTCGCATTGGCCGACACGCTCTACGGCGGCGAGCGCAATCTCATCACCATCAATATGAGCGAGTACCAGGAAGCGCATACCGTATCGTCGCTCAAGGGATCGCCGCCGGGTTACGTGGGCTATGGCGAGGGCGGCGTGCTGACCGAAGCGGTGCGGCGACGGCCGTATTCGGTGGTATTGCTCGACGAAGTCGAAAAGGCCCATCCCGACGTGATGGAGCTCTTCTACCAGGTCTTCGACAAGGGCATGCTCGAGGACGGCGAGGGCCGCGAAATCGACTTCAAGAACACGGTGATTCTGCTCACCTCGAACGCCGGCACCGACATCGTGATGAAGTTGTGCGCAGACCCCGAAACGCGGCCGAACCCCGACGGCCTGGTCGAGGCGCTGAGGCCCGAACTGATCAAAATTTTCAAGCCCGCGCTACTCGGCCGCATGGTAGTGGTGCCGTACTATCCGCTTACCGACGAGGTAATGCGCGGCATCATCCGGCTGCAACTGGGCCGTATCGAACGCCGCCTCGCGCAGAATCATGGCGCCGCCTTCACCTATGACGACAACGTGGTGAGCGAAATCGCCAACCGCTGCAAGGAGGTCGAGAGCGGCGCGCGCAACGTCGACCATATCCTGACACGCACGCTGCTGCCCGAGATGTCGGGTGAGTTCCTGGCGCGGATGGCGGCGGGACAGCCGGTCGCGCGCGCGCACGTGAGCGTCGGCGAGCGATCCGCGTTTCAGTACGAAATCTCGTGAGTCTGCGCGTGGCGCTTGATAACGCGCGGCACGCGGCGGCGCTCGCGAGGCCGCGCCCCGGTGCCCCTGATGCCGCGTCGGCGCGCAAGGACCGGCGTTTGACTCGGACGCCAGTGGCCACGCGATGGAATCCGTTTCCTGTGGATGAAAGATAGCCTCCAACAATGGCATCATCATATTCCCAGCAAGACCGGCTAATCGAGATCGAGACTCCGCTCGGCCAGGATGTTTTGCTGCTACAGGAATTTTCCGGCATCGAGGGCGTCTCGCGGCTTTTCAGTTTCAAGCTGGTGATGCTGTCGGAAAATCCTTCGATCTCATTTTCCGAGATCGTGGGCAAGCAGGTGACTATCACGCTGAAAACGCCCGGCGGCGGAGAATCGCGTTATATCAATGGCTATGTCAGCCGCTTCACCCAGGCCGGCAATGATCCGCGCTTCACCTACTACCATGCCGAAGTCGTTCCATGGCTGTGGTTTTTGACGCGGATCGCGGATTGCCGCATTTTCCAGAACAAAACCATTCCGGACATCATCGTGCAGGTTTTTCAGAGCCGCGGCTTCTCGGATTTCTCGGATAAAACGCAGGGAAGCTACCCTCAGCGCGACTACTGCGTCCAATACCGCGAAACCGATTTCAATTTCGTCTCGCGCCTGATGGAGCAGTACGGCATCCACTATTTTTTCCAGCACGCCGACGGCAGACACACGTTGGTGATGGCTGACTCCTCGACTGCACATCAGCCGTGCCCAAGCCAGTCAACGGCAAAGTGGTATGAAACCGCGGGCGAAGGTGGTTTACCCGAGGACGAGGACGTAGTCACCGGCTTTGAAATTCAGCAGGAACTACGCGCCGGCAAGTACGCGCTTCAGGATTACAATTTCGAGACGCCAAGCACCAGCCTGCTGGCTAATGCCAACAGCACGGTGCAGGCCGGCAACAATAGTCAGTATGAAATCTATGACTATCCGGGCGACTACGAGACTACTTCCGAGGGCAACAATATAGTTGGCTTGCGGATTGAGGAGGAAGAGGCCGTCAACATGGTGGCGACCGGCGTCGGCACTTGCCGCTCGTTCATTCCCGGCTACACCTTCACCCTCGCTGAACATTATCGCCAGGACTTGAACCAGTCCTATCTGCTGACCGAGGCGGAGCATGCCGCAACCGTTGGCGACGGCTACACCAGCGGAAACATGGGCGCCGCCGCGTATAGCAACAAATTCATCTGCATCCCGGGGAGTACCACGTTGCGGCCGATGCGGACCACGCCGCGGCCGCGTGTCCAGGGTCCGCAGACCGCAGTGGTGGTTGGACCCGCCGGCCAGGAGGTCTACGTCGACAAATACGGCCGCGTCAAAGTGCAATTCTTCTGGGATCGGCAGGGCCAGCATGATGACAAGAGTTCGTGCTGGATCCGGGTGTCGCAGCCGTGGGCGGGCAAGACCTGGGGCGGAATCACGATTCCGCGCATTGGGCAGGAAGTGGTGGTCGATTTTCTCGAAGGCGACCCCGACCGCCCCATCATCACCGGCCGCGTCTACAACGCCGAGCAGATGCCGCCCTACAAGCTGCCGGACGACCAAACCCGCAGCACGCTCAAGTCGCGCAGTTCCACGCAAGGTGGCTCAGACAACTACAACGAGATCCGGTTCGAGGATAAAAAGGGATCCGAGCAGCTATTCGTCCGCGCCGAAATGGACATGGACGAACGCGTCAAGCAGGACTTGCGCGAATTCGTCGGCGGCAAACGCAGTCTCATGGTCCAGGGCGATCAACTCGAACAGGTCCAGGGCGCCAAACATGCCAAGGTTACCGGCGAGTATCGCCACGAGGTCGGCGGCAACTTGTCGCTCAACGTCATCGGCAATCGCGACGAGAAAGTCGGCATGAATTACGCGGTGAAGTCAGGCGAGATAATTCATCTCAACGCCGGCATGACGGTGGTGATCGAAGCCGGTATGACGCTTACGCTGAAGGCCGGAAGCGGCTTTGTGACGATCGGGCCGGAAGGTGTGGCGATCCAGGGCGCTATGGTAATGATCAACAGTGGCGGCGCGGCGGGCAGCGCGCCGGATGCCAGTCCGCAGGCGCCGGAGCAGCCCGACACCGCCGACGACGGTACCAAGGGAACCAAGCTGAGCTGAAGCGGGGAACCGACCTATGCCACCAGCGGCACGCATAACGGATATGCATACCTGCCCCGCGGCGACCGGACCGGTTCCGCACGTGGGCGGCCCCATTCTGCCGCCCGGATGCCCGACGGTCTTGATCGGCGAACTGCCGGCCGCACGGGTAACCGACCAAGCCACCTGCGTCGGCCCACCCGATGTCATCATAAAAGGCTCGGCCACAGTTCTGATAGGCTACCTGCCGGCGGCACGGATCGGCGACCAAACCGCGCATGGCGGCGTCATCACGCTGGGCTGCATGACCGTGATGATCGGCGGCTGACACACCTTCGCGTTGGGCGCGACGCGCGAACGTTACTGCGCCGGCGTGCCATAACCGAGATTCACGATCTGAACACGCCGGTTCTTCTCCCGTCCGGTCTCGGTCGCGTTGCTCGCCACTGGCTTGGCCTCCCCGAAGCCCTTGGGCATCATGCGGTTGCGCTCGACCCCGTGCTTACCGAGATAGTCGATGACGCTCTCCGCGCGTGCCTCGGACAGGTTGTTGTTGAGTGCGGCCGAGCCGGTGGAATCGGTGAAGCCTTCGATCTCGAAACAGCACGGCTTGAGTTCCGCCGAGCTGAGCGCCTGGTCGAGCGTGTCGAGCGATTTTTGTGCCTCTGGCGTCAGCGTGGCCGAGTCAACGTCGAACTCAACCGTGATTGCGGCGATGTCGGCCTTGGGCGCAAGTTCGATTCCGCGCGCCGCCTGCTGGCGGAAATGAGTGCACTCGGGCGGCTGGAGGCCGATTCCGCGCGGCCTTGGTCCCGGCGGCGTAAGCACCTGGACCAGCTTCGTGGCGGTCAGGTTCTGCCCGGTCAGATCGCGGACGTGCTGGGCAAAAGCGGGCGGCACACTCATCAGCGCCCCCGCGGCCAGCACCAGCACAGACATCATGATTCCCTTTTTCATGGCCCTCACCCCTTGCTCGCCGCAAGCACCGCGCCCGCTGTGGAAGGCGCCTTTGCGCCATCTCCCGCCGTCTTCACGGATGGCTTCGCGCTCTGGATTACCTTGGTTCCGACCGTCAGGGCGGCCGTGTGGCTGCCGATCTTGGCGAACGAGACTTTGCCGTGGACCTCGGTGATTTCCAACGATCCAATTTGCTTCATGCGGTTGGCGACGACCTCGCCGTTGACCTTGATCGGTTGCTCGACCACCGCGTTCAATGCCGTTC
>JBOHWJ010000551.1:0-8258 GCA_050736495.1 Binataceae bacterium (SeqCode)
CGATGTTGACGTAATCGTGGAAGTCGCCTCTTACGCCGAGTATGCGCGCTTCTCGAAACGCCTTCGCAACCTCGGCTTTTCCGAAGACCCATCGGAGGGTGCACCGATCTGCCGATGGCTGATCGACCAGATGAAGCTTGATGTCATGCCGACAGACGAGACCATCCTCGGGTTCTCCAACCGCTGGTACAAACCCGCTATCGAAGCTGCTTCCCTCGTCGAACTCGACGAATTTCAGTTGAGGGTAGTGACCACTCCGTACTTCATCGGGACAAAATTAGAGGCATTCCGCGGTAGAGGGAGGGGAGACTTCGACGCGAGCAGCGACCTCGAAGACATCATAACGGTCCTTGACGGTCGCCCCACGGTTGTCGAGGAGGTCGCGGATTCCCCTAGCGAACTCCGCCGCTACATCGGCAAAGAAGTCGGCAGGCTGCTCGACAACCCGGAATTCGTGAACGCACTGCCAGGACACCTAGCTGGCGACGAAATCAGCCAGGCTCGAGTTACGATGATTCTTAAAACTCTGAATTCACTACGCGGAATCGGATCCAAGCGATCAGCACCGCGACAAAAGAAAACTCGTCGATAGGCAGCTTTCGGAATTTGCGGAAAGAGTTCAATCCGGGTTCATCACGCTACGCTCGCTAAGCCCGCACGACGTGCGGCATGATTCCGCCGTCACGTTATGCCATTGCGGCCGTTCCGGTACGGACGGGCGTCCATTCGAACCATTCGTTTCATATTCGTAGTGTTCAAGACGGCTGTAAATCGTCCTTCGGCCGACGCCTAATATCTGTGCGGCGCGGATCTTGTTGCCTCCAACATATGTAATCGTACGGCTAATCAATTCGTCCACGACCTCTCTCACTGAGGAGCCCAATTGAACGGTGAAGGAGGTGTCCCGTCCGGCGCCCGCTTTAACCTCAGACGGCAGATCTTCTGCCGTTAATGTCGCCGAATCGCACACAGGATCGCAGCGCGCTCGATGACGTGTTTCAATTCGCGGACGTTGCCAGGCCACCGATAGCCGGCCAGCGCGTTCAAGCAGCCGTCATCGACATCAGCGATCTGCTTGCCATGCTTCTCGTTGGTCTTTTGAATGAAGTGCTCAATCAGCAAGGGCAAGTCTTCGATGCGCTCTCTGAGAGGCGGAAGATGAACAGGAAAAACCTTGAGCCGAAAGTACAGGCCCTCGCGTAGCTTCCGCTCTTGGATCGCCCGATGAAGCGGACGATTGGAGGCCAAGACGCGGGCGTCGATTCGTATTTCCTTGGTGCTTCCGAGACGCCGCAGCGTTCCCTCCTCAATCACGCGAAGGAGTTTGGCCTGCGTTTCGCATCGCATCTCCGTAATTTCGTCGAGGAGGATCGTGCCGCCATTCGCACTCTCGAAGAAGCCCTCTTGCCGGCGGTCCGCGCGGTAAACGCTCCCTTCTCGTGACCGAATAACTGGCTCTCGATCAGCGTGTCTGGAATTGCGGCGCAGTTGACGGGCACATACGGGTTGCGCCTCGCGTAAACCGCGAAGCACCTGGCTGGCTTTCTGCATAAGGCTGAAACGCGAACGACTTCCGATTTCTGTGAGTGACCTCGAAACGACTGAGGTGTGTGCAGAATCTGCACATGCACACTTTTCCAGTCGCCGGCAGATTTTCAGAAGGTCGGTAGTCGCCGTTCTGAGCGAACTCTCTTTCCGCACCCGTCGGGCACCATGGTTGCACTCTGAACCGTTTGGACAAATGCGGTTGTGGGGCGTGGGCGATCTCCTCATCACGTAAAGGAGGCATCACGCAAATGCCCGAGATCCAGAGTTCCGAGTCTCAAGAGACCGATCGGCTTTCATCGCGCTGGTGCTGTCCTTTTTTGATCGAAGCGATCAACTGCAGCGCCGGAGGACTCAGAGGTACGTGTTCGGTGCGCTTTTGCTTCGTGTGATGGCTCGGCTTCGTCCAAATCCCAAGCTCGAGATGGAATTCCTTCCAAGTGGCTGTCAGCACTTCTCCGCGGCGTGCTCCCGTCAGTAGTATCAACCGAATTGCATTCGCCGCAGATTGGTTTGGATGCTGGTCGAGTGCGTCGCAAAGACGATCAATTTCCGCCGCCGAGAGCCAGCAATCGCGCCTCTCTTCGCGGAACTTTGCGACTCCCTCACAGGGATTGTCGTCGCGCCATTCCCAGCTTTTGGCGACATTCATCATTTTGCCGAGAAGCGACCGGACACGATTCGCCTGATAAGGCGAATCCTTCATCGATTGGTGGAGTTCCTCGATATCCAGACGCTTCAGATCCGCGACCCTGATCTTGCCGATCTTCGGCAAGATATGCTTACGCGGCATACCGTCGTTAGATCTGATCGTGTTTGGCCGCAGATAAATCTTCGATGGCGCTCAGTGAAATCCTCGAAGAGATCAGCGACGGTCGGAGCTGAGCGCTCGCTATGCCTTTCGTCCAGTGGATCGCCGCCGCTTCGAATCAGTTCGCGCAATCCGATCGCTTCGTCGCGCGCAGCGCCATTCCGTCGACATGGAGCGAATCGGCCGAGATTTGTGAGAGTTTGCCAAGCCCCTTCGGCCTATGGGCCAGCCAGCGACAGTCCTGTCGAGATGCGAATGGCGATGTCGCCGCACTGCCGCAAGCGTGGTTATTCTTTAAGACTACCTATGATGCCGGACACTCAAATAGTTTCGTACGGGTTCAACGGGTCGAGGCCGTTGCCGGCTGATCGCGCAGTATCTTCCGTCGTTGCGAATGAGTTTCTTCAGGTGTACGCGAGAAATCTTGTGCAGGCGAACTACTACGTCCCGTTGGCGGCCGGCAACCATTTTGCTCTTCCGTTCCGCGAGGGCCTCGGAGGTAGGGCCCGGCGAGACCATCCCCCGAACAAAAGATGGTGCGACCGGATCATTATCGATTTAGGCCGAGCCCATGGGTCCGTCGCTGGGCACGGTAGCCAAGCGATTCCAAGTGCCATCAACCGGGCGAACAGCACTGCGTTCCTTCGGGCAATTAGCGGCCTAGGACAAGCAACGACAGAAAGCATTGAAAAAGCACTTCCAATATCTACTGTTGAAACAATTCGAATGCCGTGCCCTGAACGAGTCCGCAGTCGAAGTCGCGCTAGATCTACTCGACGAATTCACGCAACGCCACAGCGTCAAAGGCAACTTCAGAAATTCGCTTAATTGACATGCTTATATTCGAAGTGGCCGTAGTATCGCAGGCGGAGCTCCGAACGGACGCCAGAACGGCAACCACGGGAACGGATTTCTTTTCATTGTGGTGTGTGCATCCGACTAACTTACTGGAGAGACTAACTCTTGACCGGGCTGTATCTCGGAGCGCCCTTAATGATGGTGTCAAAGAAATCTCTCATGATGTGACTCGCCATATCGGCCCCTATCGACTCATTGCCCTGGCGGTCGAAGGGTTTGGAGGGTTCGAAGTGCAAGGCGTTGAATCGCATGACTTTCCGCTTGACCCAACGCCATAGTGCCCAGCCCCACTATGAGGACCAGCGCTGACACAGTCGCTAATCGGTAGAAAACGGCGTTGTCGCGAATCTGGCGGTAGACGATTGGCATATCGATGACAGCGCTGGCCATTGAGGTGAGTACTGCCGCGATGCCTGCCGCGCCGGGCGTGATTTCCCCGGCGGCGGCGAGCGTGGCGGCGGTAGCAGTCGTGCTCGCGCTGCTTACCAGCCCGCCCGCGACACTTAGCGCCAGGAAGCCGAGCGTGCCGAAGTATCTCTGCGCGAGAGTTCCAGCGGCGGCGATTGTCACGAACAATGCGGCGAACTTGAGTACGTGCGGCATCGAGACGGGCGACGAAAGCGAAAGCGGCGAGACTCGAGTGCCATCGCGATCTCGATGCATCCAGGCTGCGCCGAGCGCGGCGAGCGCCATCGCGAGCAGCGGAAGCAGCGCAGTGCCGACGGCGGCAGGCGCAAAAATCGCGAGTATCACCAGGTTGCGGAGGAACATCGCGACACTCGTGACCATCACCACAGCAACCGCCAGTGAAGAATTGTTCACTCCCCTGAAGAGGCCGCAAAGCTCACTTGCCGCCGCCGTGCTGTTGACGAGTCCGCCGAGAAAGGCCGCGTAGTAGGCGCCGCGAGTCCCGTAAAATCGCAGCATCACGTAGTTCACAAAGCCGAGACCGGCTATGACCACGACGATCAGCCACGACTGCCTGGGGTTCAGGAGATCCATCGGATCAACGAACCTGTCGGGCAGCAGCGGGTAAATAACGAAAGTGAGCAGGCCCAGCAGCACGGCACTGCGAATTTCCTCGAGCTGCAATCCGCCGGCGAACCGCGACAGGCCTTCTTTCCATGCAAGTAGCATCGTCATTACGATGGCCGACGCGATCGCCGTGAAGTAGTGGCCTTGTCCGATCAACGCGCCGAGCATCAGCGTCACCAGCAGGGCGACGGAGGTCGTTATTTGAAGGGACGCGTCGCGATCGATCACGTACCCGGATTCGCGAGCGGCCTTGACGGGTGCGGACGAGTCCGCGGTCGCGAGTTGCCAACTCTTCAGGAGGTGATGGACATTCAAAAGGATGACAAGCAGAAAGGTTCCGCACAGCGCCGCGATCACAAGCTGTGGAGCAACCAGGTAAGTCAGCGTCCCAAGCAACGCGACGATTGCGAAGGTGCGGACACCGACCGCCTTTTGAGCCCATTCGCGCTCGAGGCCTACGAGCAACCCGACAGCCACGGCCAGTGCAATCTTCGACGCGGCGTCAACGTAGGCAAATGGTGCGACTGGTGTTGAAAACACTTCTTTCGAGCTCCTCGCTCACTTTCTGCTTGCGAAATCTGGAATACGCCACGTCCCGGACCGGCAAGCATTGGTCACGCGAGGGCGATTATCGACTGCAATTATAGGCAGCTACGGCCAGGACCGGAGGCGGGCGGACCGACAGCGCGAGGTAATTCAAAAATTCGCAAACGGAAGTCTCGGCGGACGGCAAGACGGAACCCGGGTTGAGCCGAGGAAGCGAGATGCCAAGCAGGTTTGCGATCAACGCCAGAGCTGGCGCGTCGTGTACGCCCGTGAAGGCTTGCGCGGGGTTGTCACCGTTAGGTCGGAGGTCCCCGTGGAGTATGTGCTTCCCTGGGAAGGTGGAGGGGTTGTGGTACTTAGCGAGTTGAACGTGCAGGCTGAGCGCAAATACGGGCAGGAGCAGCAGCAGAAGGATGGCTTCTAATCGAAATCGCGACCCTCCTGCCGATACCAACGCTTTTTCCATCTTGCGTCTTGCCAGATCGAACGTACGATTGCAGCAGCGGCCGGTCAATAGAACGGTCGCGATCAGGCGGGAGCCGCCGCGGTTATGCGCGCCGTCCAAAGATCAGGAAGCGATACTGAAAAGTGGGGACGGTCGGGCACCGCAGAGCGGCCCGAGGTCCAGGCCGCGCCGGCTGGACCGAGAGTGTCTGAGCCGCACTCTCTTTGCGCCGGACCTTAGTAGCAATCCGGCTTCCGCGCGGGATGACGTTTCAACCATCGCTACGTCACCGTCGCGGATAACACCCTGAGGACTGGGGTTCAGGCAATTCAGCTTTCACCATCCGCGTCTTGCGCTGACCCGCCCGAATTACGATGGCTTCATCCGTTTGGGCCTTTTCCCGACATGCTGCTTTCCTCCGCCGGTTTTCCGGTCACCGCCAGACGGCCGAGGTAAATCGGGCGCGCATGGATTCTCCCGGCTATCCAGTAGACATCGTCTCACCCTCCTTCATTCGCGCCGACACGGCGCACTACCAACTCCTCCTTGGAATAGATCGGTGAGCGGAACGGAGCGGCTTCGCAAATTCCTTTTCGCGCAAGGCGTTTCTCACTGCCTGTACCATGCGCCTTATGCGGGCATAACGTCCATTATCGCGAGTGTCGAATTATGCCGTGTAGTCTTATGCCGATCCTCTAAAGCCGTATCGGCACGGCATGTCGGCATAATGTGGGTAGTGTTTCGGTTTGCTGTATAGCCAATCTATCCGCATCAGTGCTCAGGAAAAATTGTCGCGCAAAGTAAAGTTATTTGCGGGACACGATACCAGGAGCGAAGAGAAGCAAGTCTGATTCGCTTACGATCTGGCCCTCCGCAGCCGGTGGCCTTGCCTATTGCCTGTACGCAAGCTAAACGCCGCGGCTCATAGCTTCGTGAAGCCGTCCGCGCTCCACTGGTCCGAACCAACTCCGTTATGCACGAAGAACAGCCCGTCCGGATCGTATTTCCTTTTGATTTCAGCGAGGCGAGGGTAGTTGCTCCCCCAGTACGAGTGCTGCCATCCCTTCTCGAAGTAATTGCTCTCGCTCACATACGATCCCGGGTCCGGCACGAGTGCACGAAGTTGGCTCATGGATCGGTCAATGCGCTCGGCGGCTTTCCGGCCTTTCACAACCGATGGCTCATGCCCGGGAATTCCCGGATATGCGGGTCCCTGGCCGGCGCCCGCGATCACCAGAGCGAAGGCGGCCAGCACGGCTGGGTTCATTGCGGTGTCCTTCGCCCCGGCGATCGCATCGGGTGGCGCTCCGGCGAGTCCCTTATTGAAGTGCAGTTCGACACCTGAAAACCGAGAGCTTGCGAACAGCGCGTCGGCGAGACGCTGCTGCGTATTATTCTCGAGCAGCGACGCGGGCAGCCACAGCGACTCGAAGCCCCACATGAACCAGCCGACTTGCCCAGCGTCTGCTTTCCACCAGGCGTTATTGGGTCCCGCGCCAGGCCGATTGTCGAAGTCGAAAGCAGGCTGCCGCATCAAGTGTACGAGAGCATCGTCAAGCAGTGCGTGCAGGGGATAGCCGTTTCGAGGAAAAGCGATTTCAGGCCAATGCTCTTTCCACCATTGCACGTCCCAGAAGTGCCGCGCCGGTATGCTTGCGATGACCACCCGCCCGTCGAACGAATATTCGTGCGGCGAACGCGCCACCCAGTCCAGAAACGGCTGCCAAACCCTTTTCGCTTGCGCAGTGTCCAATCCCTGAGAGAGCATGCTGATGACGAGTGTGTTGGCAGGATTCACGTGGGCCTGCTCTCCCCAATGGTCATTAAAGAGATGCTCCTGGTAGAAGCTCACGAACTGGTGGATCAGGCGCCGATAGGCATCATCCGATGCGGCTTTGATCGTGAAGTTGGCGACGCCGAAGAACTCGGGAAGATCGTGAAGACGCAGTGTCATCTTACTCACCGCACCGAAGCTGCCACCTCCACCGCCCTTCAGCGCCCAGAACAGATCGGGGTCAGTGCATGCATTCGCGACGCGAATCTTGCCGTCGGCAGTGACTACTTCGACTTCCAGCAAACTTCCCGCGGCAAGGCCGTAATGCTTCGAGTAACTTCCAAAGCCACCACCTTGAACCAGACCCGCGATGCCCACTGTCGTGCAGCCGCCACCCTGAACGTATTTCCCACCCTTGGTCGTTACCGCGTCGTATGCCTGCATCCCGATCGTTCCAGCGCCCATCGTCACAGCCGGTTGCGGCTGTAGAGCATGCTCGCATCCCTGCGGAACGAATGCGGTATGTATCGCGATATCGTTCATGTGCCGGGTCCAAATCAGAAGCGAGTCGGGCGCATTGGACGTGCCCTGGTAGCTATGGCCGCCGCCCTTGACCACCAAGCGCAAGTTATTTTCGCGAGCAAAATTCACGGCCTCGGCAATGTCGTGGGCATTTCTTGCCGCGACCGCGTAAACGCTTGGCTTGGTCGCCCATGCGTCGATCCACCCCAAGGTCTGTGTGAGTCCGGGCTGATCACCGATGTAATATGGATTTTTCAGGTTCTCCGAGAGACGCTTGGCCGCGGCGCCCCCCGGATCAGTTTTGAGTGGCGAAAGAGGGAAGTTTACCGGAATCAGATTTCCGCCGACCGCGTCATTAAGTCCCTTCCACGCCGACTGCGATGGCCATGTGGCATCGGAAGGACGGCGCCGGCGGAAATTCGTACTCGCCCACAGGCGGCGCGGCAGAATCGGCAGGAGCGCCGCTGATCCGATTGCGCTCAAGAATGCTCTTCTGTTCATTAACCCTTTTCCGATTTCAGCGATAGCCATTCGATCCACCTTACCTACCCGCCGGTTCAGAGAATATTCTCTAAATGTTTCCGAGCGTCGCGATCGGGAGCAAATCATCTATCAAACATATCGTACTGAAAATTACGCAGAGCGGCGATCACGTTTATGGTGCGGCGCGATGCTTGCGCGCTATGCAATCCTTCCGCTGCGCGACGGACATCGAGCTAAAC
>JBOHWJ010000552.1:0-12886 GCA_050736495.1 Binataceae bacterium (SeqCode)
CTGCGTGACCGTTGGCAGTCGCGGCCGCCTGCGTCCCGTTGGTTGGCGCCGCGCCCAGCCCGCAGAACGCCTCGTAGTCGATTAGCCCGGTCTGGGTCGGATGGTCGCCGCATACCGGGCATTCCGGATTGCGCGGAATCTTCAGCACGCGCACATAATCGGCCGAGAGCGTATCAAAGTAGACCATGCGGCCGATGAGCGGCTTGCCCGCCCCTAGCAGCAGCTTGAGGGCTTCGAGCGCTTCGATCGAGCCGATCACTCCCGGCAGCGCGCCGAGCACGCCCGCTTCCGCGCACGACGGCGCCATGTCGGGCGGCGCAGGCTCCGGATAGAGGCAGCGGTAGCAGGGACCGCCGGCGGCAGGGTAGAAGACCGTCGCGTTGCCCTCGAAGCGGAAAATGGCGCCATCGACCAGCGGCTTTTTCGCGAACACGCAGGCGTCGTTAATCAGGTAGCGTGTCGGGAAATTGTCGCCGCAGTTCACGATGACATCGTAGTCCTTGATGATGTCCATCACGTTCTCGGAACTGAGACGAACGTCGTGACGGATCACTTTGATGCCCGGATTGATGGCGTTGATTTGCTTTTGCGCCGACTCGCTCTTCGCCATCCCGATCCGGTCTACCGTATGAATTATCTGGCGCTGCAGATTGGAAAGATCGACCACGTCGAAGTCGACCAACCCCAGCGTGCCGACGCCCGCCGCCGCCAGGTAGAGCGAAGAGGGCGCGCCTAGCGCGCCGGCGCCGAGCAGCAGCACCTTGGAATCCAGCAGCTTGGCCTGACCCTTCTCACCGACCTCGGGAATCACGAAATGGCGCGAATAACGCGTGATTTCCTCATTGGTGAATTGGCGGTCCGCCACCCACGGCAGGCCACGATCTTTCCAAGCGTTGAAGCCGCCGGTCATGTTGTAGACGTTTTCATAGCCCATCTCGCGCAGCGCCCGCGCCGCGAGCAATGAGCGCGTGCCTGAAGCGCAATGCAGGATGACGGGCTTCTTGTGGTCGGGCACTTTTTCTTCGATGCGCAGTTCGAGGAAGCCGCGTGGAATCCCGAGTGCGTTGGGCAGATGACCCTGGCGCCATTCGTCGCTTTCCCGCACGTCGACGACCACGGCGTCGGGCTGTTCCATCAGCTTGCGCGCGGCGTCGATATCGATCTGCTTAATGGTCGAGCGAGCCTCGTCGAGAATATTTTTGGAGCTTTTTGCCATAATGCTTGTACCGCTTCGCGCCGCGGGGCGCGTCGATGCATTCAGCTAATTATTATAACCATCCTCGGATTGGCGCGCACCGGAGGCTCAAGCCGCGTCCGGCGCTCATCCACCCAGCATCCGATGCGATTCGAGTAGTGTGCGCACGAAGTTGAGCACGCGCTGCGCATGGCCGCGCGGCGTCACCTCGCGAAAGGCGCGTACCAGGCGCAAGTCGCGGTCGAAAACGAAGGTCGAGCGGTGCGCCATGCCGTCCTCCAGAACACCAAACGCGCGCGCCAACTCCCCGCGCGCATCCGACAGCAGGATGAACGGGAAACCGTGTTGGTCGGCGAACGCGCGATGCGACTCGACCGAGTCGACGCTGGCGCCGGCCACGACGCATTCCAGTCCGACGAACTGGTCGTGCAGTTCGCGGAACTCCTTGCCCTCAACCGTGCATCCGGGGGTGTCGTCCTTCGGATAGAAGTAGAGGATGAGGTTTTGCCCGCGGAAATCCTCGAGCCGCTGGATATGCCCGTGCTGATCCGGCAGTTCGAGTCCGAACGCGGCGCGATGGTCCAGCGCGGATCGTTCTTCAGCTAGCGGCGGCATGGACTTCAGCCTGCTCTTCGATCGCGCGCTTTTTGGAAAACTTAATCGCGGCGTTGTCGATATTTACCGAACACAGCGACCCGCACATGCTGCATACGTTGGAGCCGGAAGCCTCGCTTTCCTCTTTGTAGCGGCGCGCTTTGTCCGGATCCATCGCCATCGCGTACATCCCTTCCCAATTGAGCGCCTTGCGGTAGCGTGACATCTGGTCGTTCCAGACCTTGGCCGCGCGCACACCCTTGACGAGATCGCCGGAATGGGCCGCGATTCGCGTGGCAATGACGCCCTCGCGCACGTCATTGATGTCGGGCAGCCGCAAGTGCTCGGCTGGGGTGACGTAGCACAGGAAATCGGTGCCGGCGGCCGAGGCAATCGCGCCACCGATGGCGCCGGTAATGTGGTCGTAGCCGGGCGCGACATCGCAGGTCAGAGGACCGAGCACGTAGAACGGCGCGCCGCCGCATACACGCTTTTCGAGCTTCACGTTGGCCTCGATCTGGTCGAGTGGCACGTGCCCTGGACCTTCGATCATCACCTGCACACCCAGCGCCCGCGCGCGCTCGGTCAATTCGCCGAGCACCAGCAATTCGCCGAGCTGGCCGCGGTCGGTGGCGTCGCCAGTGGCGCCGGGGCGCAGGCCGTCGCCGAGCGAGATCGTCACGTCATGCTCGCGCAAGATCGCGCAGACCTCGTCGAAATGCTCGTAGAGCGGATTTTCGTTGCCGGTGCGCTCTATCCATGCGGCCAGCAGTGCGCCACCGCGTGAGACGATACCCTCGATGCGCTGATGATGGCGCAGACGCCGCACGCTCTCGCGCGTGACCCCGCAATGCAGCGTCATATAGTCGACGCCCTGGCGCGCCTGCCGCGCGATAACTTCAAGGAAAAATGGCGCCTCAAGGTCCATGATCGAGCCCTCGGAGGCAACATGGTAAATCGGCACCGTACCCACCATCACCGGCGCCCGCGACAGCAATTCGACGCGAATCTTGTCGAGATCGGTGCCGGTCGACAGATCCATCACCGAGTCGGCGCCGAAACGCACCGCGGTATAAAGCTTTTCGACCTCTTCTTCGATCAGTTGATGGAAGTTCGAGGCTCCGATGTTGGCGTTGACCTTGGTGCGCATCTTCCGGCCGATTCCGATAGCGCGGAAGTTGTGATGAATATTGTGCGGAATGACGGCCTCCCCGGTCGCGACCAGGCTGCGGATTTCCTCGGGCTCCAGTCCCTCGTCCTCCGCCACTTCGGCCATCTGCTGGGTGATAATCCCCTTGCGCGCAGCTTCAAGTTGCGTCATGTCGGCACCTCTGGATCAGGGGCGCACGCGGATGAACCGCCTCGCGCGTGGCGTTTTGCGGTCACGCCTTGCCCCGCTGGATTACGTTTCGTTGCTGTCGATACGTCCTTCACGACCGTTCTCGAATCAGACGGATGTCGCTTCAAGACCTTCTATATACACCGGGCCAGCGGCAATCGTCACCGGGTGCGGCCATTTTTTTCAACCTCGCCACAACCCCGGCAACCACCGCTAAATCCTCGCAAGATCGAATGATTTTCGACTTGCCGAAAGTCCTTGACGTTGACTGGACTATCGAAGGCCACTATACGAATCGCCCCGAATCGCAGTCAAGGTGACCCGCTCGAATGCGGCCGCTTCGCCCCGGCGCGATGGATGTTCCCGCCGCTCATCTGCGATAAATTCCGCCGCGACGGCAATGCGGTCGTGCGCGTTGCGCATAAACGCGCTTACATTGGCTGGGGAAATAGCCATGGACAATGATGGAACATATCGTTCGGGCGCTGAGTTGCGCGTCCTGATAGTCGGCGGTGGTATCGCCGGCCTGACGCTCGGCGCGTTGCTGCGCCAGCGCGGCTGCCGCCCCGTGATCGTCGAATGGTCTCATCATTATGACCGCGCCGGCTACGTCCTTGGACTGCTGCCGGTCGGCGGCCGGATTCTCGAGGGGCTGGGACTCTACCAACGCTTCGAGGCCGTCGGCGTGCCATTGGACTGTTACAACGTTGCCGACGGCGGCGGACGCGTGCTGAAGTCCTACAATTTCGAGTCGTTTTCACGCGTTTACGGCTCAATGCTGCTGGTGCATCGCGCCGATCTCCTCCGGCTATTGCGCGAAGGCCTGGATGACGTGGCCGTGCGGATGGGCGTCACCGTCGAACGAATCGATCAGCGCGGCGACAGCGTCGCTGCGACCTTCTCGGATTCGACGAGTGAGGAATTCGATCTCGTGGCTGGCGCCGACGGATTGCGCTCGCGTGTGCGCGAACTCATTTTCGGCAAGGTGCCGCTCCACTATTGCGGCTTCACCGGATGGGGTTTCTGGATCAAGCCGGAATTCACGATGCCCCATGCGATTACGGAATACTGGGCGCCCGGCCGTTTTTTCGGCATCTATCCGACCAA
This sequence comes from Binataceae bacterium (SeqCode), assembly GCA_050736495.1. Classification (GTDB taxonomy): domain Bacteria; phylum Desulfobacterota; class Binatia; order Binatales; family Binataceae; genus JBOHWJ01. Next base: position 4,236 of record JBOHWJ010000552.1, read on the forward strand.
GGACGCGCTGGCCTGCTTTATCGCCGAGTCGGCGCCCGCCGGACGTGAGGACCCGGTCGAGCGGCGTATCGAGCGCATCCGCCGGGACTTCGGCCACCTGGGCGGAATCGTGCCGCGTATCCTGGCGGCGCTCGACCGCCCCGCCGAGATGTTCCATGACGACTTCTGTGATTTGCGGATGGAGTCGTGGTCGCGCAACAGGGTGGTGCTGGCAGGCGATTCCGCCCACGCGATTCTGCCCACCGGCGGCGTGGGTGCATCGATGGCGATGGAGTCGGCGGCGGTGCTCGCCGATGAATTATCGCGCGCCGATTCACGCGATCTGCCGCTCGCGCTGGAGCGTTACGAGCGGCGCCGCCGCAAGCGCGTCGATCGCATCCAGTCGCAATCGCGCCTGCTGGGCCGCCTGGCACTCGTCAATAGTTCGGCCCTGTCAGCGCTGCGCAACCAATTGATCAAGCTTTATTCCGCCAATGCCGCGGTGAAGTACTGGAGGCGCATTCTGACCGAACTGATTTGAATGGCGCGCGGCCCTTTCCCGCATAGCGCGCCACTGGCGCGCTCGGCGTCCGCGCGCGATACGCGTGCGTGGAGAACACGGCCGCGGATAAAGGCGGCCACGCGTTTTCATGCATCCGCGATCAAGCCCGCGCCCGCGCTATGAGATCCGCGGATAGAGCCGACGCGGATTGTCCCACAGGATTTTGCGCCGGGTCTCGGGCGTAAAGCATTCGCGCCCGGCCGTCAGCTTCACCGTATCCGGAAAGCGGCCGTCGAAATGGGGATAGTCGGAGGCGTAGAGAACGTGATCCGCGCCCACCACCTCGACCACGTACGGCAGCGTTTCCTCATCGGGATCGCATGAGATGAAGAAGTTCTCCGATCTAATCACCTCGGAGGGCTTGCGCCGCAGAAACGGTACGTACTCGGGCATTAGATGGTAATGCTCATCGAGCCGTTCCATCCAATACGGCAGCCATCCCACGCCAGCCTCCAGGAAAGCTACGCGCAACTTCGGATAGAGGTCCAGCACGCCGCCGCCGACCAGCGCGCCAATCGCGCGCATCATCTCGAACGGATTGGTCGCCGAATGTTGCAGGAAGAGATTGTTGGTCATCTCAAAGGTGCCCATCCCGTAGGGTGGCCGCGCGGTGCCGCCGTGGAAACAGGCCGGCAGGTCGGTTTCCACGCAGGCTGCCCATATCGGCTGGAAGCAGGGATGGTCGAGCAGCCGGTCTTCGACATGGCCGGAAAGATAAACCCCCACCGCCCATGGCTCGCGGGCGGCCTCGCGGATAAGTGCGCCGGCACGCTCAGGGTCGCGCATTGGCGCCACTATCACGCCCTTGAGGCGGTTGGGGTAGGTTGAGCAATATTCGGCGATCCAGCGATTATAAGCGCGGATCATCGCCGTCTCGAACTCGACCGACGCGAGCGCGCAGAAGCTCGACACCACCGTCGCGAACAACACCGCGACATCGATACCTTCGCGGTCCATGTCCTTGATGCGGATATGGGGATCGTGACCACCGCGCATGTCAGGCCGCTCGCCGTGAGGCGTACGCCCCGTGCGCACCAGTGGCTTGTCCGGATGCGGCACGCCGAGCGGACGGCCGGTGTTCAACTGATGAAAAATGCCGAAGAAGTACTTCGATGGGAGTCGCTCGGCCTGACGCTTGAGCTCTTCGAGGTCAGGTTTGAACTTCGGATCAAGATATTCGTCATAGAGCGAATTAGGCTCCATCACGTGCCCGTCGGCGTCAATCACCTTGCTGCCGTTAAACATCGCGGTGTCCTTCGATGGGGCGAGCGCCCCGGCCAAGTGGCTGCCTGATCCTTTATTGCTCCGGCGCGCCGCAATCTCAAGCGCGGCGAGGCTTTTGTCAGCATCGCCGTCCGATCGGGAGCGCGCGCTTCCAGCACACCGCCGCATCGACTAAGTAATCCCCACCATGAGTGGCGAACAGTCTCCCAGCGCTTCCGGCGTCAAAACCGAACCTCGCGCCCCGATGACTACCTCCGAAATCGGCCACACGCTATTGGCGAGCTTTCTCGGCTGGACGCTCGATGCCTTCGACTTTTTCATCCTGGTGTTCGTCGTCCCGGTCGTGGCCAAGGAATTTCACAAATCCATCGCCGATATCGCCTTCACCATCACCGTCACGCTCGCGATGCGGCCGGTCGGCGCGCTCATCTTCGGCTGGGTGGCCGACCGCTACGGCCGTCGCCTGCCGCTGATGATCGATATCGTTTTCTATTCCGTGATCGAGGTGCTGAGCGGTCTGGCGCCGAGCTATCGATGGTTCTTGTTCATGCGCGCGCTTTACGGCATCGGAATGGGCGGCGAATGGGGCGTCGGCGCTTCGATCACGATGGAGGCGGTGCCGGCCAGATGGCGCGGGCTGCTCTCTGGTTTGTTGCAGGAGGGCTACGCCGTCGGCTACCTGCTCGCCGCGGCAGCCTACTTTTTCGTCTTTCCGCATTTCGGCTGGCGTCCGTTATTTTTCATCGGCGGGGTGCCGGCGCTTTTGACGTTTTACATTCGCACCAAGGTGCCTGAGTCATCCGCATGGGAACGCATCCGGCCCGACCCGGGCCAGATTTGGCGATCGATTCGCAACAACCTCGGCACTTTCATCTACCTCGTCATCCTGATGACCATGATGAACCTGATTTCGCATGGCACCCAGGACATGTACCCGACTTTTCTGGAAAAGCAGCGCGCGCTCGACCCGCATACGGTCGCCACGATCGCGATCATCTATAACGTTGGCGCGCTCGCGGGCGGATTGGTCTTTGGCTACCTCTCCGATCGCTGGGGACGGCGGCGTGCGATGATCCTGGCGACGCTCATCGGCGTGGCGCTCGTGCCGATGTGGATTTTCCCGCGATCATTGGTGATCCTGACCGGCGGCGCCTTCCTGATGCAGTTCGTCGTGCAGGGGGCATGGGGTGTCATCCCGGCTCACTTGGTGGAATTGTCGCCGCCGGAAGTGCGTGGACTGTTCCCCGGCCTGGCCTACCAGTTGGGCGTGCTTATCGCGGGTAACGCCGCCTTCGTCGAGGCACTGCTTGCGCAGCATTTCTCCTACAGCGTGGCGCTGGCGCTGGTAGCCTCGACGGTTCTGATCGGCGATGCTATCGTGATCGCACTAGGCGGCGAGCGGAAGGGCTCCGACTTGCATGTCGCCAGCGGCGGCGTATGAGCGGGTACCCATCCGGCGGGCGGAACCTCTTCATATTCTTTCCACCCATCGGCGGGGCTTTCCCTCACAGGCGGATTGCGCTAACAGACCGTGAAGCGGGAGGTAACCAGATGAAATTCGGAATCTTCTATGAGATTTCGGTGCCGCGCCCATGGGAACGCGAGACCGAAAAACGGGTGTTCGACAATTGTCTCGAACAGGTCGCCTTGGCCGATGAACTCGGCTTCGACTCGGTATGGGCCGTCGAGCATCATTTCCTGGAGGAGTACTCGCATTGCTCAGCCCCTGAGATTTTCCTCACCGCTTGCGCGATGAAGACCAAGAAGATGCGCGTCGGTCACGGTATCGTGGTCTGCGTGCCGGAATTCAACCATCCGATTAAGATCGCCGAGCGCACCGCGACACTCGATATCATCTCGGGCGGCCGTCTCGAGGTCGGCACCGGCCGTTCCGCCACGTGGAATGAACTGGGTGGCTTCCGCGCCAATCCCGACGAGACCAAGAAGACCTGGGATGAGTTCGTCCGCTGCCTGCCCAAGATGTGGACGCAGGAACGCTTCGGCTACCAGGGCCGCTCGTGGTCGATGCCGGTGCGCGCGATCATACCGAAGCCCTATCAAAAGCCGCATCCGCCGATGTGGGTCGCGGTCACCAGTCCGGGCACCGAGATCGACGCGGCCGAACGCGGCATGGGTGCGCTGGGCCTGACCTTCGGCGGAGTCAAAGAGCAGGAAGAGAAGGTCAAGCTGTACCACAAGATTATCGCGAACTGCGAGCCAGTCGGCGAGTTCGTCAACGATCAGGTCAGCACGGTCAATTTCCTCTACTGCCACGAGGATACCGAGGCCGGCAACAAGACCGGCCGCCGCCTGCTCGGCACCTTCAACTTCCTCGCCGCCCAATTGCTGGCCGCGCGCGAAGCCTATCCGACCAAGTCCTATCCGTCGCTGGGCCTGTTGCCGACGCTGCGCCGTGAAGCCTCCGGTCCGGGCGATGAGGCGGGCGTGCCCGAAGGTATCGCGATCGGCGACCCCGAACGCGTGCTGCGCGCGTGTAAGCGTTGGGAAGCGGCCGGCGTCGACCGCATCAACTTCCTCCTCAATGCGCTCGAGACCGTACCGCAGGAGCAGGTGCTCAACAGTTTGCGCACCTTCGCCAAGCATGTGATGCCGCATTTTCAGCAGGGTGGCGCGCAAGCCGCCGCCGCGGGAGGTGGCCGCTAATGCCGCTGGCGGGAACGATGGATGTTCAGGCGTATGCGCCCAACGTCAAAGAAATCCATGGCTTCAAGACCGAGGCATGGGAACTGAAGGACGCGCAAATCCTGAATATTCACTACGAGATCAATAACGACACCATTGCGAGTCTGCTGCCGGTCACGCTGCGCCCGGTGATTCCGGCCTACGGCGTGTTCAATGTAACCCGTTACCCGGCGAGTCCGATCGGCCCTTTTACCATCGCTGAGGTACGCGTCGGCTGCCGTGCGGGAGTGCGTCCGCGCGGCTTCACGCTTCGGAGTTACGTCAGCAGCGAGGCGGCGGCGCGTGAGCTTGCGCAGCGATGGGGATATCCGGCGGAGGTCGGCGACGTTTACTTGCGCGCCTTCCACGACCGCGTAGTTGGACGCGTCAAGGCCGGCGGCAAGACCGTGCTGGAACTCGAGATGCTCGACCGCGACTTTATTTCAGGCGGCGACATTCAGTATGTCTCCAACATGCAAATGTGCCGCAACAAGGAAGACGGCAAGCTGGTCGTCGTCCAGATCGATCCGGAGTGGGTCTTCAAGAAGGCGGAGCGCGGCCGGCCGCATATCATCACGCTGGACTCCCAGGCGTGGGCTGCCGGTAACAAGCTGCGCGCCGAGTATCCGATCTCCGCGAGTTACGCGGTGGCGGACGTGAGCCTGGCGCCGATCCGCTACATCAGCGATCCCAACCAGGACTCCTTCAAGGGAACGACTAAGATCGCGGCCTGAGGAGCGCCGCGGGCGGCGCCGATTCGCCGGCGTTGGTTCCAATCGATAATCAACGGGCGGCGGGTTCGTGGAACCCGCCGCCCGTTTCCGTTATTAACGGCGCCATTCTCGCTAGCCGCACGCCTCCTACTTGAGTAAGAATCGTAAGCGGCCAAACGGCTGGCGGCCGCCACCCCGGCCATTGCGCTTGGATCCGAGAGCGCGGGGGCGCATACAACGATGCAAGCAAGAAAAGCCTCGAACAAAACCGGCTCCGCCTATGGGCTCGAGGCGCCCGCCTATGACGCCGCCATGACCGAAGTCGGGCCGGGTACGCCGTGCGGCGAATTTCTCCGCCGCTACTGGCATCCGATTGGACTCACGGCCGACGCCACCGGCCAGCCGCGCAAGCTTCGCGTCCTGGCCGAGGACCTCATCATGTTTCGCGATGGCGGCGGCCGCGCGGGCCTGGTCTATCCACGCTGCGCTCATCGCGGCACCACGCTCTATTATGGCCGCATCGAAGAACGGGGCATTCGCTGCTGCTATCATGGCTGGCTCTTTGACGTTGAGGGCCATTGCCTCGAACAGCCGTGCGAGCCAGGTGGCGGCAAACGCAAGGCCAACGTGCGTCAGCCCTGGTACCCGGTCGAGGAACGTTACGGCCTTATCTGGACCTACATGGGTCCGCCCGATCGCAAGCCCGTGCTGCCGCGCTACGACATCTTCGAGGCGCTTGCGCCCGGTGAATTCCTCGAAGCCGACGATTCAAGCCTCGGTAGCGGTGGCCCCGCGATCGTACCGTGCAACTGGTTGCAGCATTGGGAGAACGTGATGGATCCGTTGCATGTGCCGATTCTGCACGGCAGCTTTAGCGGCGCGCAGTTCGTCGAGCAAATGGCGCTGATGCCACAGGTGACGTGGGACTATACGCCGCATGGCGTGCGCTCCGTGCAAATCCGCAAACTCGAAGGCGCGCAGAGGTTGCGCCGCGTGACCGAAGTAATACTGCCGGCGCTGCGCGTGGTGCCGTCACCGCGGCTCAGCAATTACGGTCCCACGCGCTCCATCGGATGGACCCTGCCGATCGACGACGCCACCTATCGCATCTACGTCGTTGGCAAGGTGCGTGAGCATGGCGAAACCGGCCGCCAGCGCTCGAAGTTCGGTGGCAAGACCTGGTTCGATCTCAGCGCGGAGGAGCATCGGCGGATGCCCGGGGATTACGAGGCGCAGGTTGGCCAGGGCGCGATCACTTTTCATTCGGAGGAACACCTGGTCTCCAGCGACCGCGGCGTCTCGATGCTGCGTCGCCAGTTGAAGCGGCAAATCGACCAGGTCGCCAAGGGCGGCGTTCCGGCCGGCGTGATTTTCGATCACGGCAGTGAACTCGTGCACATCGAGGCCGGCAATTATCTGGAGGGCGCAACCTCCTGACGCGGCCCGCGCGGCGCTGAAACGCGCGAACCGGATCGCCGCACCGCTCATGCGAACGCCGGCATCACCTCGCGCGCGAACAGCTCCAATGTCCGCGGCGGTCCGAAGTCGCCGAAAATCACCGTGAAGAACGTGATGCCCTTGCGCACACGCTCCCGCAACTGCTCGATCACTTGCGTGGGCGTGCCCTTGATGCCGGTGCGCCAGAACGGTAGCCGCTGCGAGAGCTTCCACTTCTCCTCGACTTCGGCCTCGGTCGTACCGATGCAGACCAGCAATTGTTCGGAGATGTTAATCGTGTTGACGTCGCGGTCGGCCGCCTTGCAATGCTCTTTGAGCACGTTGAATTTCTGATCGAAGCTGCGATAACCGGCCGGGCAGTTCCAGCGGTCGGCGTACTTGGCGACAATCCGCAGCATCACTTTTTCGCCGCTGCCGCCAATCGTGATCGGCGGATGCGGTTTCTGCACGGGCTTCGGATTGTTGAACGCGTCGGCGAGCTTGTAGTAGCGCCCCTCGAAGGTCGCCTTCTTCTCGGTGAACAGCAGCTTCAGAACTTGCAGTCCTTCTTCAAGCTGGCGCAGGCGCGCGCCGATGGTCGGGAATTCGTAGCCGTAGCCGCGATATTCCTCATCCATCCAGCCGGCGCCGAGACCGACTTCGAGGCGGCCGTTGCTGATATTGTCGATGGTGGTGAGATTCTTGGCCAGCAATCCCGGATTGCGGAACGAGTTGCATAGCACCAGCGATCCGATCCTGATTTTTTCCGTGGCGGCCGCGAGCGCGCTCATCGTCGCGGTGCATTCGAGCACATCGGCCTCGGGCACGCCGCGGTTCCAGAAATGATCGACCAGCCAGATCGAATGGTAGCCGAGTTTTTCCAGATGATTGGCGCGGTCGAGCACGGTCTTGAACGACATCCCGGCTTGCGGTGAAAAGAGTCCGAATTCAATTTTCTGAGCCATTGCCAACTCCCGTCCCGATCTCTGCAGGTGTGCGCGCGTAACGCGCCGGTGGAACAGATTCGCGGGCGCGCCGGTCCGAAGCCGACCCGGCGCGCAGCTTTTTGTTTCGCATGGCACGCCGCCGCCGTCAACGCCCTTCCAGCATTGCCGCCAGCGCCGGGTCACTGCTCAATATGCTCTGCTGGTAATGACGGTGGCGCTGGTGCGAGCGCCGTTTGATGGGGTGCGGAGCCGCATGCGATAAAATCGTTCAGCGAAACCTTGAGCGAATACTTATACAATGTTCCTCAGCGAAACAGACAAGCGTCCAACTAATCCGCCACACGTGAAACGGCGAAGAACCGCTGCTCCGGCTCTCGTCGCGATTATGGCCGCGCTCGCTGCGATGGCGATGCAGGTCGCGCCCGTGTATGCCGCGGAAAATGCGGCGCAATCGGCGCGATTCCAGCCCGTCGGCGCGGCGCATTCGTTCAAAGGCGCGCCCGGCGTTTACGAATCGACGTACCAGGCGATACGCGGGCCGTCGCCGTTCGACCGTATCGCGCTGCATCGCGTGAGCAGCGGTCCAGATGCGCCGGCGCATCCTGGAATCGTGGTGCTCTATCTGCCCGGCACCAACATGAACGGCGAAGTCGCGATCGACGATCAGCGCTATTCGCTGCCACTTTACATGGCGGCGCACGGCGTTGATTTCTGGGCGCTCGACTATCGTACGCATTTCGTGCCGCCGACAACGCCGGTCGCCGATCTCGGCGAACTCAAAGGATGGTCCAACCAACTGTTCGAGTCCGATATCGACGTGGCGATGCGCTTCGTCATGGCGACCACGGGTCAGCGCAAAATCGTGCTCGCGGGTTTCAGCCGCGGCGTGAGCTTTGCGTACCTCTACGCTGCAATGCATCCGGAGAAGGTCGCAGGGCTGATATTGTTCGACGGCTGGATTCCGCATCACAAGGCGATTGAGCCGCTGCCTGCACGTATCATCGACGATATCGGCGGGAAGCATCTGACCTACGACAAGCGCAAACAACTGCTCGAACTGGTGATCACGAACCCCAACGCGCCGGCGCCGCTGCCGAAATACAAGAG
>JBOHWJ010000553.1:0-12366 GCA_050736495.1 Binataceae bacterium (SeqCode)
GGGTTGAGGATTTCGATCATTGCCATGGCGTCTCTCCGTGCCCAGATTTGCCATCCGCAAAAGGCCGTCGCGCAGTAACCGCGCGCGAGACATGCACGCGCGGTTACCACTGTGGCCGGCCAATGGCATGAATTACCGAACGAAATCTTAGCGCAGTCGGACCGGTTGGCAATGCGTGTCGCTCACGCAATCCGATGCCGGCGCACGCCCTACACGCCCGCGAGCTTGCGCGCGTACGACGCCACCGGCTTGAAGTCGTACTCGCGGTAGGCCTGCAACTTCTCGGCTTCGAAACCGCCTTCCGCATGCACCGCCAGCACTTCCTGGTAGCCGCCGAAATCCGACGACGTAAGGTCGCTTACGAGGTTCAACAGCCGCAGCCTCTTCTCGGCGTCAAACCCCTTGGCGCCGCCGAGATACTTCATCACGTAGGCGCGCGTCGCCTCGCTGGTCAAGTCTTCGGCCGCCGGCGCCGTCACCAGCAGTCCGCCGGCGAGGTCCTGCACCGTTTGCACGGCCTGATGATAGTTGTGCGCGAAATGATACTTGGCAACGTTGGTCAGCAGCGTATTGGGCACCGCCAGTCCCGCATCCTCGACCGTGCACGACGCCGCCGCATGTTCGATAAGCCCGCGCACCATCGTGTGGTAGGCGGCAAGCTGGGTGAGCTTGTCGCGCACATGCGCGGCGCGAATCACGCCGTTGGCCTCGGCCATCGCATAACCCGCGCCCACCATCAATTCGAGCAGCGGCAGTTTGTAAGACACCGCGGTGAAGCGATGGTAACGCACGAAGGTGAGCGCAAGCAGGCCCGCCAAATCGACCTCGCCGTTCAAAAAGATGCGGTCGTTCGGAACGAACACGTCGTCGAACACCGTCAGCGTTTCCATCATCTTGTGCCGCGCGCTTATCGGATGCTCGAAGGCGTCCTTGTGGCTGCTGCCGTGCGGGCTCGCAATGAGCTTGAGCCCGGGCGTGTTGATCGGCAGCGCGAACGCGATCGCATAGGCCTTATCCTCAGGGCGCATCGCGCGCGTAGGCAACACGATGACCTCGTTGGTGTTGGTCGAAACCGAGGTGTGAACCTTGGCTCCGCGCACCACCACGCCGTCGGGCCGCTCCTCGACCACACGCACGTAGTAGTCGGGATGGTCCTGCGCCGTGGGTCCGAGCGAACGGTCGCCCTTGACGTCGGTCTGTGCCACGGCGATAGCGAGGTCGTTGTCGCGGCAATGGCGATAATATTTGTGAACGCGTTCGCGGTACTCGAGTTTGCCCGCGGCGGCCAGCCGTTCGGCGATGATGTGCAGCGCGAGCAGCGCGTCGGTGCCGATCTCCTTGATCAACACCACCAACGTTGCGCCTTCGCGCGTGGAGGCCGCGATCAACTGGCTGCGCTTGAGCAGATCATCGCCATTGCGCGGCAGATGGAAATAACGGCTGTAAGGCTCACCGTCGCCCGTGACCACGGCCAGATCGCGATACTGTGGGTCCTCGGTCATGTGGTAATCGATACAAGCGTGCTCAACCGCGATTCCGATCACCGGATGAGCGGTCACGTCCGCGACTTTCTCCCCCCGGAAATAAACCGCGCGGCCATCGCGTAACGACTTCTTATATTGATCCGCCGTCCGTAGTCCCATGATGTGGTCACCTGTCCATAATGAATTCGCGCGCTGGATTCCACCGCGCCGTGTGTTCGATATCCGGTTTGTCCCGCTCCGCTTGATAGCCGCTGCCGCATGATTGCCAGTCGCCGCGGTTCGGACGAAGCCAGACACGCCAATATAGAAGTCCACGGCGGTTCCTGTCCAACCTTGCCCAATGGCTCCAGCGAGCGCTTCATCGACGGCGGCGCGAGAGTGCGGTAAACCGGGATGCGTACGCGTGCACCGGCCGGAAAACTCCATAGCTGAAGCACGGACGGAAAGGTGGTAAGCGCGATGGCGGGACATCGGATACCCGGGATGCCCGGTATGCCTGACCTTGGGATGTTTGACCTTAGCGGCTGCGTGGCCGCGGTGACCGGCGGCAACGGCGGCATCGGACGCGGAATCGCGCTGGGACTCGCGAACGCTGGCGCCGCGGTCGCGGTGCTGGCGCGCAATGAAGACAAAAACCGTGCCGTGCTGGCGGAACTGCGCGCCCGCGGCCGCGCGATGGCGCTCAGGCTCGACGTCACCGCTCGCGCAGAGCTGAAACCCGCGCTCGATGAGGTCGAACGGACGCTCGGCCCGCTCGACATCCTGGTCAACAATGCCGGTATCGCGATCGCGGGCGGCGCGCTCAAGGTCGAGGCCGAGGCGTGGGACCGCGTGATCGAAACCAACCTCAACTCCTGCTTTCTGCTGTCGAAGTATGCCGCGCAATCGATGGCGGCGCGCAAACGCGGCAAGATAATTAATATCGCGAGCGAATACTCGCGTTTCGGCAATCAGATCGCACCGTCCTATGCCGCCAGCAAGGGCGCGCTCATCCAACTCACGCGGTCGCTCGCGATCGAACTCGCGCCGCACAACGTGCAGGTCAACGCGATGGTGCCGGGCTGGATCGAAAGCGACATGACGGCGCCGATCAAGTCGCGGCCTTTTTACCAGGAAATTCTCATGCGCACACCGGCCGGCCGCCTCGGCACGCCCGAGGAATGCGCCGGCGCGGCGATTTTCCTCGCCTCGCATGCCTCCGACTTCGTCACTGGCGCTACGATTTTCGTCGATGGCGGCTACGCGATACGCTAGCGCCGCCGGCAGGAGAGACTTCGATGACGGTCTATCGCGCGGATGTGATTGGTTCGCTATTGCGGCCGGCCTATCTCAAGCAGATGCGCATGGACTATGCCGCCGATCGTGTTTCGGCCGCCCAGTTCAAATATGTCGAGGACCGCGCCGTCGACGATGCGATCGCGTTGCAGGAAGCGGCCGGCGTCGATGTCGTGACCGACGGCGAGATGCGCCGCTCCGGCTTCGTCGCGCCGCTAACGGACTACGTCGACGGTTTCGCCGCGATCGAATTCGACACGCGCCGGTGGCATACACCGTCAGCCGGTGACACCCATCTGCCAGTGCCGGTCACCGTCGTCGGCAAGCTGCGTCGCCGCCGTTCGCTCGCCGCCGAGGAATTCATTTACGCGCGCGGACGGGCAAAGAAACCGGTCAAGGCCACGCTGCCGAGTCCGATGATGATGTCGTTGCGCTGGTCGCCGGAACACTCGGCGCAAGCCTATTCCGATCCGTTCGCGCTGTTCGCCGACGCCGTCGAGATCATCCGCGCGGAAGTCGAGGAGCTGGCGAGCCTCGGCTGTGAGTATATCCAGGTAGACGCGCCGGAACTGGCCACGCTGGTCGACCCGCAAACGCGCCGCAACGTTTACGAAGCGCAAGGCATCTCGACCGAACGCATGCTGGGCGAGGGCGTCGACATGCTCAACGCGATCGCCGAAGCGCCCGGCGTGACTTTCGGATTGCATATGTGCCGCGGCAACAATGCCGGTCATTGGTTGAGCCAGGGCGGCTACGAGGCGGTCTCGAAGCAGGTGTTCATGCGCGCGACGAGCTACCATGTTTTCCTGCTCGAGTATGACAGCGCCCGCGCCGGTTCCTTCGAGCCACTGGCCGATATTCCGCGCGACAAGTCAGTCGTGCTCGGGTTGGTCTCAACCAAGAGCGACGAATTGGAGACCGCCGAGCGGCTGGCCGCGCGCGTGGAGGAAGCGGCGCGCTTTTTCCCGCGTGATCAGATGGCGCTTTCCACGCAATGCGGCTTCGCCTCGGTGCTGGCCGGAAATCCGATCAAGGAGCAAACGCAAACGGCCAAGCTCCGGCTCGTCGCCGAAGTTGCCCATCGCTTATGGCCATAGCGGCGGCGCGCGCTCAGGCCGGCGTCTTCCACGCGTCGACGTAGGCCGCGTCCTCGACCCCTTCGGGCATCGCCGCCACTTCGACGGCATCGCGCGCATCGAGAAAGACCGCGACTTCGTTAGTCTCCTTGCGCAAGCGCTGCGTGGCCATTGCGAGTGCCTTGGGCTGCGGACCGTGCGGGAAGCCGCACGGATGGACGCTCAGCATCCCGGGTCCGAAGTTGTCGCGGCTCATGAACTGCCCGCGATGCAAAAAGATGACCTCGTCGATATCGTCATCGTTGTGGAAGAACGGCACTCCGAGCGTGCCCGGCGCGGTCTCGAGCGGCCGCGGCGCGAAAGTTCCGACGACAAAACGGTCGGCGACGAAATTGACGTGCGCGGAGGGCGGGATGTGATAACTCGCGCTCACCACTGGCCGCACGTCGCGCCAGTTGAGTCTGACCGGCGCGAGATCACCGTGCCAGCCAACCGCGTCCAGCGGATTGAACGGATAGTTGACGGTGCTCAGGCGGTCGCGCTTCTTGATCACGATACGCCACGGATCCTCGCTGTGCTGCGCCAGAAAGGCGTCGTCGATACGCGGCACGTCAAGCGCGGCGGCGTCGAAAATCGCGTGATTGCCGATGAGGCCTTTGTCGGGCAACTGGTAGGCGTCGTTGGTCGCTTCGATCAGCAGCGCGGTAACCGGATCGCGCAACTGGATACGCCAGGCGGTGCCGCGCGGCAGCACGATATAGTCACCGTCGCGAAAAGCCAGATGCCCGTAGTCGCAAAACAGATCGCCGGCGCCCTCGTGGATAAAAATCATGTCGTCGCCGTCGCCGTTGCGCACCAGATGATCCATGCTCGCCGCCAACCGCCACAGGCGCATCTTGAGATACGCGTTGCCGAGCAGCGGACGCGCGGCCCATGGCGACGCGCTGGTCTCCGTGAGCTTAGCTAGATTGAACGCGCGCGGCCTGAGCGGCCCCTCCCAGTTCGACCATCCGGTGGGCGGATGCTGGTGGTACATCTGGGTCGACGGCCCGGAAAATCCTTCGCGTCCGAGTTCGCGTTCGAAGGTTCCCTCCGGCAGATCGCAATGCGCCTGGCGGCTGGCACGCCCTTCAATCAGCGGCAGACGAATCCATTGTCTCATCGCATGCACCTCCGTGGCGAACGGCGCCGGTCGCCGGAAGTATAGCTCCGCCGAGGCCGCTCGCGTAAAGTGTCCGGTCTTGAGCTACGCCGCGCATTTCAATCGGATCGGCGGTCGAAATGAAAAAAGCGCTCGACCAGGAAATCGCCGCTGATGCGCTCGCCGCTCAGCACCATGGCGAGCAACTCGCCGCCCAGCACCTGCGGCGCGATCACGATGTCCGGCTGCACCAGTTTGATGCGCTCCATATTTTTGGAGTCGTTGATCGTGGCCACGGTCTTGGCCTTGCCCTTGAGTTCCTTCACCGCCAACACGACGAAGGCGTTCTCCGAGTCATCCGCGCGCATCGCCAGCACCGCCTGCGCCTCATCGGCGTCGGCCTTGCGCAGTATGTCGAGGCTGTTGGGATCGCCGATGACGACGTCTGCGTCCTCGAATTCGCCCACGGGCGGGGCTTGCGGCGCAAGCAGCGTGACCGGCTGATTGCGCCGCTTCAACTCGCGGTAGGTGTTGTAGGCAAGCGGCGTGGCGCCGACGATCACGAAATGATTACTGCGTTTCATCCGTTTACCCTTGCGGCTCATAACGCGGTTGAGACTGCCGCTCACCATCGGCGCTACGATAGCGCTGATGGAAGTGGCGAACACCGCCACGCCCAAAATAATAATGGAGACCGTGAACAGCCGCGCCTCCGGCGTTTGCGGGATGATATCGCCGTAGCCGACCGTGCTCATCGTGACGATCGAGTAGTAAAACGCCGTGACCAGGCTGCCGATACGTGGTGAGAATTGCGCGCCGAGATAGAAACTGCCGAAGGCCGCGTACACCAGCAGCAAAAAACTGCTGGTCAACGCGAACAGTGTTCCCGCCGCGAGGCTGCTGCGGTCAAACGAACGATGCGCGACCAGCAGTGCGATGAGCAGGGCGCCATCGTAGTAAATCAGGATGGGATAGGCCAGTTGCGGCAGTCTCCGCAGGATCAGGATGCTGACGATGGTCAGCGCCAGCGCGATAATCCATACCAAACGCGATCGGAGAATGAGCCCGATCGGCATGATCAGCATCGCGACGCCGACCAGCAGATAAGGCATCTCGGCGGGCGGCAAGGCAAAGACATTTTCCGGCAGATTGCCGATCAGCGTGCGCCACTGCGCCCCCAACACCACCCACAGCAGCAGATAACCCCCCAGGGCCAGCGCCAGCGAGAGCGGAAAATGCGGAAACCAGGCGCGAACACGCACAGCCCGCGCCACACGCCGTCCGGCCAGCCTGAGCCGTTGCAGCTTGCCAGGACTAAATTTCCAATGAACGCTTCTCTCCTCTGACACCAGGACGATTCTCCGCAGCGGCGGCTGAATAGGCGCGATCATAGCAGACCACGCGCGGCGGGCCGCGACTGCCGCCTCGTAACCCGCCTTTCGTGTAACTGTCACTGCGGCTATGCGCGAGCCGCCACCGATCGTGGGACTATAACGAGCCCGGTTCGTACACCGACGGCTCCCCCGCTGTCGCCACCCATGGTACGCAGGGTACCAACGATATAGCGACTGACCCGCAGTTCATCAGCATCGGCCCCCACACTGAACCTTGAGCTCCGGAGCACACCACCGTGTCTTCGAGGGAGGCTCAAGCACGCTCGGAGGCGGCAATTGGGGGGCTCTGCCGTAAGAAGTACAGGCGTCAGAAAACGTGGAATTGTATAGGTTTCGTGTAATGCGCGCGGTTAGCTGCGGCGGCGGCTTGAGACACGGCCAACTCTGAGTTCCGCTTCCCAGCCAGGCGACAACGCCCTCACAGCGAAGACGCCGCCATCTCCAGGCTTTCCCTGCGCCGCACCTGGTTGAGTGACGTTGACGCGCCCATTTGACGTGGATACGCTTTGTTCTTCGCCAACGGTATTATTCGGTTTCAATACCCCGCTAACCATCGGACGCCGCCTGCTTGCCGAACCTGAGCGAAATCGAGATCTTGCGCTTTCTCGGCGAGCTGACCGTGCTGCTCATCGCGAGCCGCGGGCTTGGCGACCTGATGAAGCGCATCGGGCAAGCCGCCGTTATCGGCGAGCTGTTGGCCGGAGTGCTGTTGGGTCCGTCGGTGCTCGGGCATCTGATGCCCGGCGCCTCCAGCGCCTTTATTCTGGGCGACAAGACCGCGATGCACCTGCTTGAGGCCTTCGCCTGGACCGGCGCCATCATGTTGCTGCTGTATGTCGGCCTCGAAACCGACTTGAACCTGGTCGCCGACACTTCGCGCGGTGGCATGGGACGGACGGCCGCACTGGTTTCCGGATGCGGCATCGTCATCCCCTTCGCATGCGGACTTGGCCTCGGCCTGGTGCTGCCAGAGAGCTATCTGGCGGCGCCGGACCAACGCGTTATCTTCGCGCTCTTCATGGCGGTTGCGATCGCGATTTCGGCCGTGCCGGTGATCGCGAAAATCCTCATCGATCTCGGCCTTTTGCGTCGCGAACTGGGGCTTTTGATCCTGGCCTCGGGCATCATCGACGACAGCATTGGATGGTTGTTGCTGTCATTGGTCGCCGGCCTTGCCACCAGCGGCAAGCTTGATCTTATCGGCGCCGGCAAGTTGGTGCTCGAAGCCGGCCTCTTCCTGTTCTTCTGTTACTACGTCGGCTATCGCTGGGTCGGATGGCTGCTGCGATGGGTAGACGACCATGCCACCATCGAGCATGCGAAGTTCACCGCGATGGTGGTGGTGGCCTTCGGCTGCGCCTTCATCACGCAGGCCATCGGCATCCACGCGGTCTTCGGCGCGTTTATCGCGGGCCTGATGTTGAGCCGATCGGCGCGGCTGCGCAAAAGCGATCAGAGCGATCTCGAAGCGGCCACGATGGGTTTTCTCGCACCGATTTTCTTCGCCTTCTCTGGACTCAAGACCGACCTAACCACGATCACCGGTCTCGCCGTCCCTGTCATCGTGCTCGGCGTCGCCTGCGCGGCCAAGATCATCGGGTGCGGCCTCGGCGGTCTGCTCGGCCGGCTCAAATGGCGCGAGGCGCTGGCAGTCGCCATCGGCATGAACGCACGCGGCGGGATGGGCATCATCGTCGCGTTGATTGGGCTCAGTCTCGGTGTGCTGACGCCGCAGATGTATACCATCCTGATCATGGTCGCGGTGGTGACTTCGCTGATGGTGCCGCCGCTACTTACCTGGTCCCTGAGCGCTGTCCCGAAACGCGCGAGCGAGAACGAGCGCCAGGAGCGTGAAAGAGTCGCCGCGCGGATTCCGTTCGCGCGCGAGGGCGCGAAGCTGTTGGTGCTGAGCGGCGGCGGTCCCCACGCCGACCTCGCCGCTCATCTGGCGGCCGCGCTCGGCACCGATCACGACGCCAGCATCACGGTCTTCCATGCCAACGTGGCCGACTCGCCCCGCCCGCCGGCGGAATTCGACGCGCAGTTCGCCCGTATCAAGGCGATTGCTGAACTCAGCGGCGCGCGCAACATCATTCAGCGTTCCGCCGCGGCCGATACGATCGTCGAAGCGATCATGCGCGAAAGCGAACGCGGGTACGACGTGATTTTCGCCGGCGCCTCGCAGGCCGATGGCTACGACGCGGCCGGGGGCGACATCCTGCATGAAATCGTGAGTGCGGCACGTGCCCCGGTAGTGATCGCGCGCAACGTCGGCGCGCCGATGCCGCTGCGGCGGGCCCTGGTGCCGACCACCGGCTCGCAGTTCTCGCGCCTCGGCGCCACGCTCGCGATGCTCTATTGCAACGCGGCCAAGGCCCGCCTGACCGCGTTGTACGTGAAGGAAACCTCGCTGATGTCGCTGCGTAACTTCTATCCGCATGTCCCGTCCGCCGAACGCACGCCCATCGCCAACGAGATCATGGCGCTGGGCAAGGAACTCGGCATCGAGGTCCAGACCCATGTGGTCTCCGGCAATCGCCCTGAGAACGCGATCCTCGCGATGGTCGAGCGCGGTGACTTCGACCTGCTCGTGATGGGCGTGCTGTTTCGGCCGGTCGAAAGGCGGCTGTATTTCGGCCCCAAGGTCGAGCAGATCCTGCGCAACGCGCGCTGCGCCGTCGCGATCGTGGTGCCGCCCGAAAACACACGGCACAATGCCTGAGCACGCTGCGCGATTGCCGGAGTCACCGCCGGCCATGGTCAGCGTGCGGCCCGCCTTTGAGTCGTTCCATCCAGCCGCTTATCGACAGAATGGCGGCGATCAGCGGCGCCGAGTGGATCAATGTGGAAGTCACAGCACGGACGCTGTATAACGGCGTCGCGCGAAGGCTCGCGCGATCGGAGGGACGCCCATGGAGACCACCGCGAAGCTTTTCGATTTGACCGGGCGCGTCACCGTTGTGACCGGCGGAAATCGCGGTATCGGACGCGGCATCGCATTGGCACTGGCCGCGGCCGGCGCGAGCATCGCGATTGTCGCACGCGATGGAGAAAAGAATTGTGAGACCCTGACCGAACTTCGCGCACTCAAAGTGCCCGCCGTCGCGGTTGACCTCGATCTCACTCAACGCGCCCGCCTCAAACCCGCGCTCGATGACATCGAGCGCGCGCTCGGTCCGATCGATATTCTCTTCAACAACGCCGCCATGGCGATCCTCAAGGGCGTGCTCGAACAGACCCCCGAAGAGTGGGACCTGGTGATGGAGACCAACCTCAATTCCTGCTTCCTGCTCGCAAAGTATGTCGCGGAGTCGATGGTTAAGCGTGGACGTGGCGGCAAGATAATAAATGTCAGCAGTATCGGGGGTAATTTCGGCAATCCGATCTTTCCGTCCTACGCGGTCGCCAAGGGCGGCTTGCAGCAGCTCACGCGATGCCTCGCGCTGGAACTGGCGCCGCACAATATCCAGGTGAATTCGCTTGTGCCCGGATGGT
This sequence comes from Binataceae bacterium (SeqCode), assembly GCA_050736495.1. Classification (GTDB taxonomy): domain Bacteria; phylum Desulfobacterota; class Binatia; order Binatales; family Binataceae; genus JBOHWJ01. The sequence continues at coordinate 9,866 of JBOHWJ010000553.1, forward strand.
TCAGCACCGATATGACCGACTGGATACGCAACTGGCCGCAGTACGCTGAAGTCCTGAAGGAGATGCTACAGCGCACGCCGCGTGGCCGTTTCGGCGAGCCGCACGAACTCGCCGGCGCGGCGGTGTTTTTGGCGGCGGCCGCCTCCGACCATATGACGGGCGCGGAACTCATCGTCGACGGCGGTTTTTCAGTGCGCTAGGCCGGTTGATTATGACGATCACGAGCATGGCGAAACCGATCATCTCGCAGGCTCCCACAAAGCCCAAACCGTCCGGCACCTTTCTCGATCTGTGACCATGGCTTCTGACTTCGACATCGTCACCGGCGCGTTCGGATATACCGGCCGCCATATCGCGCGGGCATTGCTCGAACGCGGCCGCCGGGTCCGCACGCTCACGGCGCATCCGCAGCCGTCAGATCCGCTCGCCGGCAAAATAGAAACCGCTCCGTTCGACTTCGATCGGCCAGCGGAACTGGTAAAGACTCTCGCGGGAATCGACACCGTCTACAGTACCTACTGGGTCCGCTTTAACTATCGCGAGATGACCTTTGATCACGCGGTCGCGAATATCAGGACGCTGATCGACGCCGCCAAAACCGCGCGGGTCCGCCGCTTCGTCCACATCAGTATCGCCAACGCCTCACCGGACTCGCTCCTGCCCTACTTCCGCGGCAAAGGCACGGCCGAGCGCGCGCTGATGGAATCAGGACTCTCGTACGCGATTATCCGGCCGACCATCGTTTTCGGCCACGATGACATCCTGATTAACAACCTTGCATGGTTGCTTCGGCGCTTTCCGCTGTTCGCAATTCCCGGCAGAGGCGATTATCGATTGCAGCCCATCTTCGTCGAGGACCTCGCAAGGTTTGCGACCGATGCCGCCGCGAAAAGTGAAAACCTGACGCTTGACGCCGGCGGTCCCAACGTCTTCACTTTCAATCAATTGGTTCGCCTGATCGCGGACGCCATCGGCAGCCGGGCGGCAATCGTACACGTGCCCGACGGTTTCGCGCTGTTGCTGGCGCGCATCATTGGATGGATGACCGGCGACGTGACGCTTACGCGCGACGAAATCCGCGGGCTCGCGGCGGGATTGCTGGTCGCCGGCGGGCCGCCGGCGGGCGCGACCATGATCGGCCAATGGCTTTCAGAGCATGCGGCAAGCGTCGGCGCGGCATATGCGTCGGAGCTGGCAAGACGCTCAGGCTGAGGGCGCGACACACCTTGGACACATTTCCCGGAAACGTTGACAGATGCGGGCGCGGTCGCGCCTAATCGGCCGGGAGGCTCACCATGAAAGCTCATGAGGACATCTGCCGCGCGATCGATTCGTATCGCGAAAAAGTCGTTCCGCTTAGCCACCTGATTCACGAGCATCCCGAACCCAAATTCGAAGAGCATTTCGCCTGCGAACAACTCACCGGCGCGCTCAAGGGATTAGGGCTCGAGACCGAGACCGGCGTCGGCGGCCTCAAGACCGCCTTTCGCGCGGAGTTCGGCAAGAGCGGACCAACGGTCGCGATTCTGGCCGAGTATGACGCCCTCCCCAACGGCCATTCGTGCGGCCACAACCTGATTTGCGGCTCCGCGCTGACGGCGGTGGCGGGACTCGCGGCGGCACGCCAAAGCATCCCTGGCCGCATCGTAATTCTCGGCACGCCCGCTGAAGAAGGTGGCGGCGGCAAGATAACCTTGATGGAACGCGGCGCCTTCAAAGGCGTTGACGCCGCCATGATGGCGCACCCCACAGACTCCGAATACAGCACCATCCCTGCGCTCGCGACTCAGCATTTGCGGATTACGTTCCATGGCCGCGCGGCACACGCCGCCGCCGCCCCGTGGGACGGCCAGAGCGCGCTCACGGCCGTCATCCAGACCTTTCAGAGCGTCGACGCCGCGCGGCTTCATTTCCGCGACCTCTCTCGCGTCCACGGCGTCATCACCAACGGCGGGCAGGCGGTGAATATCATCCCGGAACTCACGCGCTGCGAATTTCTCGCGCGCGCCACCACCAGTGCTTACGCGCGCGAGATGGCCGACCGCATCGTGCGATGTGCCGAAGCGGCGGCGCTCGCCACCGGCGTGCGCATGGAGCACGAGTTGATTGGCGGCTACAAGAACATGGTCAACAATCATGCGATGGTAGATCGCTACGCGCGCCATTCCGAAGCCCTCGGCACGCCCGCGCCGGCGGCGCCGCCCGGAATGCCGACCGGAAGCACCGACATGGGTGACGTCAGCCATGCGATGCCCGCGATTCATCCGCTATTCAGAATTTGCGATCCCGGCAAAGGCAATTGCCACGAGGACGCCTTCGTCAAATGCGCCGACTCGCCGCGCGGTTACGACGCGATGATCCGGGTGGCGAAGGCGATGGCGCTGACGGCCTACGATTTGCTGGCGGAGCCGGAGTTGCTGGCGGCGGCGCAAACGGAGTTCGCGGCGCATCGCGAACGCTAAAATAGAGAAAAATCGCGAGGCCGTCAGGGTGAATTGGCC
>JBOHWJ010000554.1:0-6241 GCA_050736495.1 Binataceae bacterium (SeqCode)
TCTCACCGTTAAAAACCGTAAACGCCGCGGAAATAAGAAACGGACCACTCTCGCCGGTCTTGGAGCGGAAGGTCAACTCGACATTGCGAATCGCGCCATGCTCCTGCAACTGAACCAGACAATTGCAGCGCTCGGCCGGGTCGGGCCATATTCCCAGATCAATCGGATTTTCGCCGACTGACTCCTCGTAGCTGAAGCCGCTCAGTTTGGTGAATTCGCGATTGACCAGGACGATGCGGCCGTCGGCGACCCGCGTGATTACGATCGGGTCGGGGCTGGCATCGAAGACACTACGGAATTCATGATTGCTGTGCTCCACAGGCGCGGCCGGTCCCTTCGGACGTTTCAGTCCGCAGTGGATCGATGCAACGCCTATGCCGCCGAATGTCGGCGATTCTTCTAGGAAATTCCGTAAGTTAGGTTCTGCCGCTATCGGGTTCGCGCGAGCATCGTCCCATGTTGGGACACGCGCCACGCATCAAGCTGGCACATCAACGTTGCGCCGTTCGAATTTCGACACCAGCTTCCCATCAAATCGGAAACCCACGGCGCGCACCACCGCCCTCCTCGCAGACGAAAGGCGGTCCAGCGGCCGACGCGCGCGATCGGTTAGCCGCCGATCTGGAACATTGAGCGCTTCTGAGTCGAACGGCCCTCAAGCAGATGATGACCGGTCGGTTTGAACTCGACCGCCTTCAGCAGAATCCGCGCGACATCGCCGACGCCATCGCCATTGCCCGCGCGCAAGGCCTTGCGCACGTCCATTTCGTCGTCGTTGAGCAGGCATAGATGGAACTTGCCGTCCGCCGTCAGGCGCATTCGATTGCAGGTGCCGCAGTATGGTTCGCTGACCGGACTGATGAAACCGATGACGCCGCGCGCATCGGGCAGACTGTAGTTGCGCGCCTCGTCGGAAGGATTGTTCGCCTCCAGTTCCGTGAGACGCCCGAGCGCCGTCTCGATCCGTCCGCGCGTCTCGATATTCGAGACATAGCGTTTGATCGAAAGCTGGGCGCATTCGCCGCCCCCCAACGGCATCAACTCGATGAAGCGCACATGCCAGTCGCGCTCGATCGTAAGCCGCGCGAGGTCGACGACGTCGGCCTCGTTATAACCCGCCGCGACCACCGCGTTGAGCTTGATGGGGGCAAGGCCGGCTTCTTCAGCCGCCATGATGCCGCCCCAGATACGATCGAAGGTGCCCCATCGCATCTGGCGCTCGACGGTCTGCGGGTTGAGGCTATCGAGATGAACGTTAATGCGCCTAAGGCCAGCGTTCTTAAGCGGACGGGCGAGCTTCGGCATCAACAGCGCATTGGTGGTAAGCGCCAGGTCGCCAAGGCCCGGTATCGCCGCCAGGCGTTCGACGATTTCAATCAGGTCGAGCCGCAGCGTCGGTTCGCCGCCGGTCAGCCGGAACTTACGGAAACCGACGCTGACCGCCGCACGCGCGACGCGCTCGATTTCCTCCGCACTCAGCAGTTCGGCGTTAGGGAGAAAACGGATTCCCTCGACTGGCATGCAGTAGACGCAACGCAGATTGCAGCGGTCAATGACGGAGATCCGCAAGTAATTGATTTCGCGGTTGAATGAATCCCTTGGCATGTGCACTGGTACCGCGTTCGCATATGATTGGGCCGATAATTCAGCGCTCCAGGGAGTGAAGATGCAAACGGCGGCTATCAATTGGATTTTAGTCGCTCCCCGACGCGTACACAACCGCTGACCGCGCGGTCGAGACGCGGTGCGGATGCGGCTGGTGCGCAGGGCCGGGTCCAGGCTCCGACGTTTCTAAAGTGCTTCATTCATTTGAACCAAGCTGTTAGTATTTCGGACTGTCGCCCGGCAGGCCCACGCCGGGATTTTTTTGACGGATGCCCGTATCGTTCCAAGATAATCTCTGCAACCGGTGGGCTTCGATGGGCGAAGAGATCGAGACGGGCCCGACAACGAGGAACCATGCTGCTTAAGGTTGCGCTGGTACTGGCGATGGGTTCGCTCGGGATGCTTTTGATGTGGCGTCCGAGCGAGTCGCAGGAGGCGGCGGTGTTGGAGCGGGAAGTCACGGCGCAACTGCAGGCGTTGCGCGAATACCTGTTCGCGCGTTAACTGCCGTCTGCGACCACCATCAATTCAAGCCGATTTGAATCGCCCCGGCCGCCACGGTTCGGGTTGAGGGGGGGATTTGCCGGCCCTGCAGCCGGCAATCCCATTACCGAAAAATGTGTGCAACGTTCGGAGCATCGCCCCGATGATGAGGGCGTCGTCAAATTTCCGCCACCGACTGTTCAGCGCTCTCGCGCGGCTCGACGTACGCCGGCCCTATTGGGTTATCGCCGCGGCAATCGCAATCAGTATCGTGTGCGTGCTCTACACCAGGGCCCGGCTCCAATTCCACACCGGCCAGGATGATCTGATCACCGCCAACAATCGCGGGAGCCGCGACTACCTGCGCTACACGACCGAATTCCCTGACCTTGACGGTCTTATCGTGGCGGTTGAAGCCGCATCCACACCCGCGCGTGCCGAACACTTCGCCGACTCCCTGGCAACGCGTTTACATGCCGACCACGCCAACGTCAAGACCGTCTTCTACCGGATCGACCCGGGTATGATGGGCAATCGGGCGCTGCTCTACCTGAGCGTGAACGAACTCCAGCAGCTTCATCAGCGCGTCGAGCAGAGTCTGCCGATGCTGCGTCAATATGCCGCTCGGCCGACCCTCGATAACCTGTTCGGAATCGTCAACACGCAAATCGATTGGGCAACCGCGGAGGCGATGGCGGCGCAGATGGCGGCGGCCAGCGGCAACTATGGCGCGGGCGCCGGTGCTATCGGCAGCGCACCCGGCACCGACGCCACGTTCGAGAATACGCCCAAGGCGAATGCCCGCCCCGCGCAAGGCATGGACATGAGCCTACTCGATTCCATCCTGAGCGGAATGCTCGCGGGCAAAGACACCAATCCGCCCTCGCCCTGGAACGCGCTGGCCGGCAAGAGCGAACAAAACGGCGTCGTGCGTGACGGCTATCTCGCCTCCGACAACGGCAAATACCTGTTGATGTATGTGGCGCCGGGTGACGGTAGTGCCAACGGCCCGAATCCAGTCGCGGCGATCCAGGCGAGTGTTGACGCCGTACGCGCGCAATTTCCCGGCATCATCGCCGGAATGACCGGCGGGCCCGCGCTCGCGCATGCCGAGCAGACCACCACGGCGCATGACATGGCGCTCGCCACGGCAATCGCGATCGCGAGCAACGTGCTGCTCCTCGTGATCCCGTTTCGCGGCATCGTTCAGCCATTTTTCGCCATTGTGGCGCTGCTCACGGGCGTCGCCTGGTCGTTCGGGTTTACCACGCTCGCGGTCGGGCATCTGAATTTGCTTTCCGCGGTATTCGCCAGCGTGCTGGCGGGAGTCGGCATCAACTTCCCGATTCATCTGATGGCGCGGTACGACGAGGCGCGCCGGCGCGGCCTTGCGATGCCGCAGGCGGTGGAGCTTGCCGTGGTCAACACCGGTACCGGGGTTTTCGCCTCGGCCTGCATCATGGCGCTGGCGTTCCTGATGCCGATGTTCACCGACTTCAAGGGTATCGCCGAACTCGGTGAGATTTCGGCGGTGGGCCTGTTCCTGTGCCTGATGTCAGCGCTGTTGGTTTTCCCGTCACTGGTCGCGATTCGCGATCGCAACCGGCCGCCGGTGACGGCAACGCGGCTCAGCCTGGCGCCGCGCCGATCGTCGCTGGAGGCGCTGTTCGCACGCCCCGCGCTCATCGTCGGCGTTTCGACCGCGGTCACGCTCGGTGCGATCTTTCTCCTGCGAGAGGTGACCTTCAATCAGAATTTGCTGAAGCTTCAGGCAAGCGGCGTCGAGGCGGTCGAGTTCGAGAATTTGCTGCTCAAGGACTCCGGGCGCTCCTCATGGTTCGCGGTTTCGCTCGCGCCGACGATCGAGGCCGCCGAGCGGCGGGCGGCGGCTTTCCGCAAACTGCCCGAGGTCTCCGACGCCGAGACGATCGCGACTTATGTTCCCGACCATCAAACGGAAAAGCTCGCGTTGTTGGCCTCGCTGAAGACCGCGCTCGCCGCAGTCGCGATCCGGCCGCTTCAAGTTTCGAGTGATTCGGCCGCGCTGATGAGAGAACTGGCCGAACTCGATGCCAAACTCAACGAGTTAAGGCAGATGGACCCGTCGGGCGAGACCGCGAAAGCGGCCGGCGATATCGAGGAGGCGATGGCGCGGCTCAAGAGCAATCCGGCGACGTTCGCCGACTATCAGGCGCGAATCGCAAACGACCTCGGCGTCAAACTTGCGGCGCTCGAGCAGGATCTCGCGCCGGACAAAGTCACGCCAGCTAACCTGCCGCAGGTGCTGCGCGATCGGTTTATCGGTTCGAGCGGGCTCTACCTGGTGCAGGTCTATCCGCGCGGCGACGTATGGAGTGACGCACCGCTCAAGCGCTTCGTCAACGCGGTCGAGAGCGTTGATCCCGACGTGACCGGCCCGCCGGTGCAGACCTACAACATCGCGACTGTGATGCGCCATGGCTACGAGCGCGCGGCGGTGCTCGCGCTGATAGCGGTTTTCATCTTCGTATTCGCCGACTTCCGCAGTCTGCGCGATACCTTGCTCGCGACCGTGCCGCTGATATTCGGCGGCTTATGGTTGCTCGAGGCGATGGGCGCGCTCGGCTGGGAATTCAACCTCGCCAACCTGTTCGCCGTGCCGGTCATCATCGGGATGGCGGTGGATAACGGCGTCAACATGCTCTATCGCTGGCGCGAGGAGCGTGACAAATCGTCGTTGATCCTGACCAAGGCGGTCGGCAAATCGGTGACGATCGCGTCGCTGACAACCATCGCCGCCTTCGCCGCGCTGATTCCAGCGAACCATCGCGGCATTTCCAGTCTCGGATGGGTAATGAGCTTGGGTGTGACGTCGGTGCTGGTTGCGACGCTGATCGTACTGCCGGCGCTGTTTGAACTGCTCGGACAGCGCGCCGGGCGGGCAGACTCGCATTCCGCCGCCAGGCCTGCGGCGGACGATATGCGCCATGCGGCCGGCTTCGGCGGAACGTAGGTCGGAACGCTCGATCGCTTGGCCTGGAAAAGCTTAAGAATCCGCTGGCCGGCGCTGGCGCCCCGTCCCGTTCATCAGCGACGGGGCGCCTGAGGGTCAATTAATGGTTCATCCGCCGGTGATGGGCTTTTCGGGCTCCTGCACGCAATACGCGCAGCGGCACTGTTCGCGTAGCTGCTCCATCGTATAAAACGTCTCATGGCCGTCGGCCCAGGCGAGGAAAATCGCTTTATCGCCGATGCGCGAAAGCTGCAGCAGGCGCTGCGCGTCGGCCGCGATTTCACCTTCGACTTCGCCGGCGCATCCGTTACACGGGCAAAAGCGCCTGAGGTTCTCCAGCGGAAAGATACTGTCGTGGCCGTCAACCCATTGCACGCCCACGGCGTAGCGGCCAACTTCGTTGAGTCCCTTGATTCGCGGGGGTGTCTTTGACTTGCCAAGCACCATTGTTGCACTCTTGGCCGTGGATTATAGCATTGGTCCGGCCGCCGCCGCGACGCGGGAGGGCGATTTGCGATCTCGCACCACTTAGCCGCCGATCGCATGGGTCGCCGGGCACTGTTCGCGCACGGCACGCGGCGGATTCGCAACACCGATTCAACCCTCCGAGGAGGCTTCTCAACCATGGACGAAAACGCAAAGAAAAAGGCGCTGCTGATGATTCCTTACGGGCTGTACGTGCTCGGCGCCTCGCATGGTGGCAAACAGACCGTAGCGACCATCAACTGGGTTACGCAGACGGCCTTCAACCCGCCATTGGTGGTGGTCGGAATCAAGAAGGACTCGACTGCCCATGAGCTAGTCAGTCAATCGAAGAAGTTCTCGCTCTCGATGCTGGCGACGGGACAGAAGGGTATCGCGATGGCGTACTTCAAGCACGTCGAGCCGCAGGACGGGAAATTCGGCAGCTTCGCCTACGAGGCGGGCGCGAACGGCTGCCCGATTATCAGTGAAGCGCCCGCCGCGGTCGAATGCGACGTGGTCGGCTTCTTCGAACTAGGCGACCATAGCACGGTGGTCGGCCAGGTCACCGAAGGCCATCTGAAGAAGGAAAGCGAAGTCCTGACGCTTAAGGAATGCGGCTTCAATTACGGCGGCTGAGCCGCGTTGAAAATCGGAAGGTCGGAAGGGGGAAGCGCGCCGATCTGAACACTAACGAAC
>JBOHWJ010000555.1:0-6720 GCA_050736495.1 Binataceae bacterium (SeqCode)
GAGCTACAACTATATCGGACCCGGGCCCACCGCGCGGCCGGGCGTCAACGCGAATTTCAGCCAGTTCCTGGTGCTGCGCGCCTATTACGCACTGTTCGACCGGATGGGCCTGTACTTTGCGCCGTCCTATGACTTCGCGTCTCATCAAATGCTGTCGGAGGCTTACGGCATCCGCATCAAATCGCCGTGCGATTGCTGGGCCTTCGATACCGGTATCACCAAGACCAACAATCCGAGTGAGCTCGCCTTTCAGTTCCAGTTGACTCTTGGCGGACTGGGTTCGATTGGACAAAGCCCGTTCGGACGAAATCCTTTCCAGACGCGCACCAGCGTACTGCCCGGTTACTGAACCTGGTTACGAATATTTCGCTCGCGGCGGACCGGGCTAACGCGGCGGTTTCGGGTGCCGTGAAGCCTAAAATCGCCTGCGCGGCGCGCGGCCTTGCTGACGATTTTTTGGCGCTTGCAATCGATGTCCGATAGCTGACGATTTACCGTCGCTCGCTATTCCTTTTTACGTCGCTCGCACTGCCTTTACTCACGCAACGCGGCTACGCTTACCGGTGTGAAGGCACATGCGGATGATCGGCCGCAGCGCGATGAAATGTTGGTGGAATGCGTCGAAGACCTCGCCTGCGGCACTTACGATCGGGCGCCAGAGCGCCGCGCTCGCGGCGACGCCTCGACTTGCGCCGGCGAAGGAACCGGCGCAGGCGCGATCACGCATCAGGCGCTAAATCTGATCGACCTTGCAATGCTGTTCGCGATGGCGCTGGTGCTGCGCGCCGATGCGCCCGAGCTTACGCTGTGGACGCGGGCGATGCTCGCGCGAGTCACCGCGGCGGCGCCGCCCTCCGCGCCATGGCTGATCAGCGCGATTGTCGCCGCGCAGGGTGCGTTGGTGATGATACCGCTTGCGCTCGCCGCGCTGATCGTGGCTGGCCTTTCCGTGCATGTGACGCGCAGGCGAGGTCCGCTTGCGGTTCGCCATCTAAATTGGAGTCGGCTAAGCGGATATTCGTTGCGTATCCGTGACGTTCTCTCTGCCCCGCGAACCCATCAGCGTTGATTCCGCGCCGCTGTCCGCGCCCTCCTCGCGCTCGCGCAGTGCCCGCGCCTGACCGTCGTCAGGTCGCGCGGCTCATCCAGCCATTTCCTTTCAGGCGACCCTTGCGGCGATTTCACCTGGAACGCTATAGCCTTATGCGTGGGTTGTGGCTGCACCTGGCCCGCCCCGGCATAGGACAACACTTAGATGACGGATTCATCCCAGGAAAAGACCGGCCCGTCGGCGACTATTGACGTCGAGGGCCTACGGCGCTTCATCCGCGACCGCAAGCTCGGTGACGCCGGCGATATACGCACCGAGAACATTTCGTTTGGCCATTCCAACGAAGTTCATCTGGTTCATTTCGAGGGCAAATCGTGGGCGCTCCGAAGGCCACCGCGCGGCCCGCTGCTGCCCACCGCGCACGACGTCATACGCGAGTACCGCGTGCTCAAGGCGTTACAGGAAACGCCCGTGCCGGTGCCGCGCGTCTACGCGAGTTGTGAAGACGCCGGCTATATCGGCGCGCCCTTTTTCCTGATGGAGTTCATGCGCGGCAAGGTGATTCGCTCGGGCCTCATACCGTCGACTGAACCGAGCTTCGACGACACGCCCGAACGGCGGCGCGCGGTGAGCGAAGGCATGATCGATCTGCTGGTCGCTCTGCAGGCGGTCGATTGGCGCGCGGTCGGCCTGGAAGGCTTCGGCCGTCCCGACGCCTATATCGAACGTCAACTGCGCCGCTGGATCGACCAGCTCGAACGCACGCTTCCCGCTACGCGGCCGTTGCCGGTGATGGCGAAAATCCAGTCGTGGCTCAAGGCCCATCTGCCGCGGTCGCAGCCATCTACCATCGTGCACGGCGACTTCAAGCTCGACAACGTGATGTGGGATGCCAGCGGGCCGCGCCCGCGCGCGATCGCGCTGTTCGATTGGGAGATGTCGACGATTGGCGATCCGCTTGCCGATTTGGGCTGGATGGTGACCTATTGGACCGATCCGAACGATAGCGAAGTCCGCCGCAGCGTCGTTTCCAGCATGGAGAGCGAGCCCGGCTATTACGATCGGCTTGGAATGGTCGAGCTTTACGAGCGGAAGACCGGCCGCGCGATGCGCGACTTCGCGTTCTACCAGATATTTTCGCTATTCAAGCTCGCGATTATCCTGGAGGGTAGCTACTCACGTTTCCTGAGCGGCCAGGCCGACGATCCTATGTTCGCGACTTACGACGTGCGCGTGCCCGGCATCGCCGAGGTCGCCTGGTCGCTATGCGAAGCCGCGCATTGATGATGCACTGTAATAGTTAACACTGCCGACTCGACGTTGGCCACTATCGGCACCCGGTGGCCGCGCTATCGGAGGCAAACTCGTGGAACTCGGACTCGACGGCAAAATCGCGATCGTAACCGGTGGCAGCAAGGGCATCGGGCGTGCGACCGCGCTTGGACTGGCGGCGGAGGGCGCCTCCGTGCTCATCTGCGCCCGCGGCAAGGAAGCGCTGGACGAGACCGTCGCGGCGGCACGCGCAAAGGAAGGCGGAGAGGTCGAGGCGATGAGCGCCGATCTCACCGATGGCCGCGCTATCAAAGACGTCGTCGCGCGCGGCCTCGCGCGTTTCGGCCGCGTCGATATCCTGGTCAACAACGCCGGCAGCGCGCGTCCCGGCGAATTCCTCGAACTCGACGACGAAGCCTGGATGACCGACTGGACGCTCAAGTTTTTCGGCTACGTACGCATGGCGCGCGAAGTCTTTCCGCACATGCGGCGCCAGAAGGGCGGCGTGATTGTCAACGTCATCGGCGCCGGCGGCCTCAACCCACGCGGCAGCTACATGATCGGCGGTGCCGCCAACGCCGCGCTCAACCATTTCACCAAGGCGCTTGCCGACGAAGGCGCCGGCCACGGCGTGCGCGTCGTCGGCGTCAATCCCGGCCCGATTCTGACCGAGCGGCTGCTGAAAATGCGCGGCGGGCTTTCGCCCGCGACCGCGGCCGATCCCGCCGATGAGGCGTTCAAGCGGATGACCCCGCTTGGGCGCGTCGGTACGTCGGAGGAGGTGGCCGACCTCGTGATGTTTCTCGTCTCCGCGCGCGCGGGCTTCATTCACGGCGCCAACATCACCATCGACGGCGGTTCGACCAAGGGCCTGATGGGCTGAGCGCGCGCGTACACGGCCGGGTTATGATCTCGCCGCCGGTGCAAGCGCGCTGTACACCGCGTTCATTTCTTGAACCATTCCGCGGCGCGCGCGAGCGTTGGATAGCCTGAACCGATCTGGATCAAAACGCCATGAGCCGAGCGTGGCGAAATGAAAGCCTCGTACGATTCCGGCGCGAAATCCCGTTCGTTGACCACGCCTACGCCCTGCGCCTTCATCTCGGCCAGGCGCTCTCGCGAGTCGGGAACGTCGAGAGTCAGGTGATGGATTCCTTCGCCGCGCTTGGCCAGGAACGCATGCAGGAATGAATTCTCGCCAAGCGGTTCGAGCAATTCGATCGTAAGCCCGTTGAAGTCAAACTCGAGGATTTTGTAGCCGGCGCCGGGGTTGTCGTGCTCGTAAAGAAAACGAGCTCCCAGGATTCCCTCGAAGAACTTGCGCGCCTCGGCAGTGCTCTTCACCGCGATGCCGATATGGTCGAGTTTGCCGATCGGTTGGTTGGCCATGACGGTGCCGCACCTTTCAAATCAAATTGCTTCGACAACTTGATTCGATCAGGATGGCAGCCCCCTCGGCCGCGGCGCAAACCGCGTTGCGCGCCCCCGATGTTGTCCGCTCTGCCACTACCGGAGCGTTTAGCCGGCCGGCCAACTCACGGCGAAACTCGGCCGCACCTTCATCCGCTCCCACCAGGCCTTCAGATTCGCGAAGTGATCGGGAATCGCGTATCCGGCCCGTTCGTAATTGGCCAGCGGCGGAATGAACGATATATCACCAAGGCTGAATTCGCCGGCGAAAAACTGGCGCCCGGCAAGCTCGCGGTCGAGGTAGGCGAAGTGATTCGACGCCTCGCGTTCGCCTTCCTCCATTCTCGCCCGGTCGCGCTCATTTTCGGGCTTGCGCAACTGGAGCAGAATTCTGTGCAGCGACGGCGCCAGATACGCGTCCGCGTAGTCCTCGAAAGCGCGCGCCCGCGCCCGCATCACCGGGTCGCGCGGCAGCAATGGATTGGCCGAGTACCTGTCTTCGAGGTATTCATCGATAATCGTCGAGTCGTGAACAATCACGCCCTCGTCGATCAGTGCGGGGACTTTGCCGACTGGGTTTATCGCGAGATATTCAGGCTTCTTATGTTCGCCCGCGGGCAGATCGAGCCATGTCACTTCCCATTGGAGCCCTTTTTCCAAAAGGGCGATGCGCGTCTTGCGCGCGTAGGGTCACGGTTTGTAATCGAACATTTTGAGCATGACGATCAACCTCCCGCTAACTCGGTAATTTAGGTACGCTCATCTCGACCCGTCAAGTCAAGCTTGCGCCGCGGGCGGCGTTATGGACGATCCTATTGTGGGCGAAGCCATGGCCGACGAAATCTGGAAGATGCCGCCGATTGCCAAAGTCTATGAGGCGTTAGGCGCGCTCGGCGACGGCCGCGTTCGCATCGTGAGCCCCATCCATGCGCTGGTCAAATCGTCCGCCGGCGACAAGACCTACGAAGTAGAAGTCTCCGCGGACGGCCGTGAGATTGCCGCCAACGACAACGCTTCGTACTGGCAGGGCTACCTCGGCTATCCGGCAATCGCGGTACTACTCGCGCGTGGCCTTTATCGTCCGCGCGAACAAGTGGTGAGGGCGCTCAGCGGCGTGGCTTGGAAGGAACTCAACCGGCGCTTCCGCAATGATTACGACCGCACCATCGCGGAAGTGCTTGCCAACGCGGAGCGGGCGGGCTACGAAGCCGCCATGATTCGCACAGAGGCCGAAGCGGTGCTGGAGGCCGTACGCGGCTTTGCGCCCCGCCGTGGTGTGCGGCGGCGCCCGCCGCGCGCCACGCCACGTCGCGCCGGCATCTGAACCGTGGTTGTGCTTCCGCAGCCGCCCATCGGCGGTATCGGATAGCGCGACGGCGCCCAATGCATGCACCTGGGGAGAGCTACCCATGCCCATGGCGCGGCGAGGGGGCCGTGCCGCCCGATGGACGCGGCGCCCGCCACACGCGTAATCGCAATCGCTTAGCGAATCTCCACCCTAGTATTCATGGCGCGCCCGCCAAGTGCCGTTCTCGATCACCGCGCTGCCTTGGCTGCATGTGTAGCCGCCGTTGATGTCGCTTTGTTTCCGCATCCCCGTATACCGGCAACTCGATCCGTTCGGCATCTGCACCCGCATCGTAAGGCGCGACCCATTCAGATCCGTCCGCACAATCTTGCCGCTCACGTTCATGCTCAGGCAGTTCAACGTGCCATAGGCGCAGGTGTAATAGCCGCCCAGCCCGGAATTGGTCTGCACCAGCGTGAAGGTGATTTTTTGCTGGGCGTTGCAGCGGTTGGGCGCGGTCATCACGCATGAGGCCAGTGAGGTGCCGCGCCATACCCCGATTACTTCCGAATCGGCCTTGCTCAGCGGCGGTCCCGGTGGTTGAGCACCCGGCCCGACGGCGGAAGAATGAGCCGAAGCGGCGGCCGGTGGCTGAATCGAGGACATCGAGACGCTCTCAGGCGTCGACGAACATGCCACCGTGGTCAAGGCGAAAAGTGCGGCGGCGAGAGCAAGCGAGATCCGGCCGAAGCGCCGCGCGGCACGGCGATCGGCGACGCCGTTCATTTGCGATATTGCTCTGGCGAACATCTCGAATCGCTTTCCTTATTCCATCTATGGTTACAGGTGTCGAGTGCGAGTGGCGCGCTCCGCGATAAATCAGGAAACGGCATTTCGCCGGCGCGATCACGCGCAACGCTTTGCATTCCGAATCCGGCTGCATCCGGAAGCGAAACCGTCGTGAGCCGACTGCGAAACGCGATCGCGGCCGCCACCTTGTTGAGTCTCGGCCTCAGTAGCTGCGCTGTGTGTAAAAACGCCCTTGTTCGATCAGTCCGGCGCCTTGCAGGCATGAATAACCGCCGTTGAAATGGTCATTTTGCGGTATTCCGGTGAAGAAGCACATCGAGCCATCGGGCAGCATCACGCGCATCATCAGCCGCGCTTTGATCATTTTGCCGTCTTTGATCACGCCGCTCTCGTCGAGGTTGCGGCAAACCTGGTTGCCGTATGCGCATTTATAATAGCCGGTCACCTTGTCGCCGCTCTGGAACATGGTGAACGTGATATTTTGCATCGCCTCACAACGGCCCGGATCGGGCATGCTGGCGAGGCATTGCGCAATTGAACGGCCCTCCCATACGCCGGCTACGTGCTGCGCCTGCAGGCCGGTATGGACGGCGTTTGGGCTGGTGGCCGCGTCAGCCGTGGTGGTCTTGGCCGTGGCCGATGCGCTCGCGGGCGCCGCCTCGATGGCGCCGGCGCGAGCCGACTCGTCCGCCGTCGCGGCGCATCCCGCCATCATCAGCACCAGTATCGCCGCGAGCGCGCATGCCAAAATACGTCCGACAAAAACCACGGGGGCCTCGAGCCGTCACGACGAACACGAGTCGAACTGTAAGTCCGCGCCGGTACATCGTCAAGCCGGGTTTTCATGACGCGCTGGCGTCAGACGCGCTGCGCATGCAGGAACTTTAAC
>JBOHWJ010000556.1:0-4146 GCA_050736495.1 Binataceae bacterium (SeqCode)
ATCCCTCTCGATGGCCGGAATTTCGCAAGCGCTATCTTACCGAACTCAAGCGCCCTGACGCGGCACCTTTGCTGGCGGAACTGGCCGAGATCGCGCGAAACGGAACGTTAACGCTCATTTATAGCGCGAAAGATCAGGAGCACAACCAAGCTGTCGTACTCAAGGAACTGCTCGACGCGAAACTGCGCAAGAGTGACTAAACCAAGAATGCGCTGGAGGCTAACACGATGACACCAGTAATCTCCCGCCGTGAACTCTTCCGCATTCTGGGAACCGGGGCGGCCCTGCTCGGCCTGGGTACCACAAGCGCAATTGCGGCATCCACCCATAAATCGGGCGGCGGGGATTCTCACTCCATAGTGGCCACGCCCGCTCAGCCCGGCCGGGGTGTTGTGGCCGATCCCACTAGACTTCCTCCGCCGATAAAGCGGCAACATTCGGTGCATCAGGAGGTTGTGCTGGAAGCGCGAGAGGTCGAGGCGGAGATTGAGCCGGGCGTCAAGTTCGACTACATGACTTATGATGGCCAAGTGCCCGGGCCAATGATACGCGTGCGGCAGGGCGACACGGTTACACTCACACTGCACAACAATTCTCACAGCACCACTTGGCATTCCATCGATTTGCACGCTGTTTACGGACCGGGCGGCGGCGCGGAGGCTCTCACCGTTCTTCCCGGTCAATCGAAGACGGCAACCTTTAAGACGACCTATCCCGGCGCCTTTATCTACCACTGCGCCGTGCCGGACATGGATGTTCACATGGCGAGGGGAATGTTCGGAATGATCGTGGTTGAGCCGGAGGAAGGCCTTCCCCATGTCGATCGCGAGTTTTATATCGGACAAAACGAGACTTATACGAAGCAGCGGCCTGGAACTCCGGGGCCGCGTGAGTTCGACTTCGAGGCAATACTGCGCGAAAATCCAGCTTACGTCATTTTCAACGGCGCGATGAACTCGCTCACGGCCAAGCACTTCGGCGCGATGCAAGCGAAGGTGGGCGAGTCGGTGCGCGTTTTCATGGTGAATGGCGGTCCCAACCTCCTATCCAGCCTTCATCCGATCGGAAACATCTGGTTGAGGGTGTGGCTTCTGGGAGCGCTGGCGATGCCGCCGATGAGGTTTTTGCAGAGCGTGCCGGTTCCACCGGGCAACGCGATCGTCGCCGACATGAAACTTCCGGTTCCGCAAACCATAAAGATTGTCGATCACGCGATGACTCGCGCGGTGAGTCAGGGGGCGGTAGCGGAAATTGAGGTGACCGGTAAGCCGAACCCCGAGATCTTCAAAGCCGGAAAACGGTAGTGCCAAGACCGTGGTATAGGCGGTCTGCCATTGCAAACATTCAGACCACAGACGCGCGCGAAAACGCTTCGACTTGGCGTTCTGGCGAAACTCGCTTTAAGCGAAATTCGCGGCGCCAATCCGCACCGCATGACCCACCACCGAGATCGCCCTGAGGCTCATTGGCTTGGCCTCCCTCCGTGGCTCATGGCTTCGGATTGAAGCGGGAAAACTGCCGGAATTTGGCCAGCAATGGGAAGCCGAGGCTATTGTCGATGATTTCTTCAACCTCAAAGTCGATCGTGCGCTCCGCTCCGGCAAAGCCACGCGCACGCTCGGCGCTCCAGTCGATGACGGCAAAACCGCTGAGCTGGAGGGTTCGGCCGCTGTCGAAGTCTACGAACAGCAGCCCGGCGCGCGGATTGACGGCGATGTTCCCGAGAGTGTTGAACATGTTGTTTCCGTTGTAATCAGGGAATGAGATATGGCGCGCGTCAATTACTCGAACGAAGCCGGGGTCGCCACCCTTGTGGGAGACATCGGCGCCTTGCTCCGCGTGATCGGATGCGATGAAGAAGGTATCCGCTGCGGAAATCTGCAAGCGCTGAGCGGCGGACAAGGTTGACGAACGCGCTGGTGTGGCCTCGTCGGCATGACCAGTCGGCCGGGAACCAAAAAACATCCGCTCCTGAATGTAGCGCCGGCAATTGCCGTAGACCTGCTCCGTCCTGATGTGAATCGCGCCGTCTTGGATGATACCCTGTCCATTGACGCGTAGCCGGCGAGGGCTGAGGAAATCGATCGCCAGGAGCGCGGCGTGTGATTCGCGGGCGAGGTTCCCGATCAGCGGATCGCCAGCGGGCGGGAGCGATCCGAGCCGGACAGTGTGGGGGTCGGGAACGCTGACGAAGCCGGGCGCGCCAGTGACTACCGACGCCCAGGCGCGACTGCGCGAATCCACGGTTCCGAGCACCACCATCCGCCGCCGTTCGAGAAAATCTGTGGAGCGGCCGGGAACGAACTCGGCGATGCCGTGAGCCACCTGGTCTGCCATCTCCCGCACGCCGGCGCGCTGCTGAACTTCAAGTTCTCCACTGTGAAAGCTCATGACGTCACCTTGCGCCATTTGGAGGTGTGAAACATTCCGAGCCAGGTTTCTGAGGAAAGTCTGTCGGCGGCCCTCAGAGCTTCGATTCCCTCGCAGGCTGTTGAAAAACAGCCTGCGCCCTCACTCTTATCTCTCCCGCGGCGGGAGAGAAGTTCAGGCATGCGGCCAGTTTGGCTGTCGAGAGCGAAGGACGATTCATCTTAGCTTTTTTCCGGGTCTTCAACACCCTGCTGCCAAGAACATTCGTTCGGTATGATAGCGTATCCGCGTATGCGGACCCCTTCCTCACAGAAAACGTCCCCGTGCGTGTAACGCCCAGGCGTTAACAGCCGTGCCGGTTATGACTGGTGACCAAAGTAGTTGTAGTTTGAGCCTATGGCGGCGATCACGTAGCTGCGGCAGTTCAACCGAGCATGCGTCAGCCAATCTGAGAATCTGAAATTACAGCTCGAAATCGGTTGCGGCCAGATTCAGCGAGATGCACTGCTTCGGAATCGCGTGACGCTATATGCTCACGAGACTGACTTGCAAGACGCGCTTGTCCGTGCCTCTTTCACTGGCGCCCTGTTATTGGAAAGCCTTGGTGAGAGCGGGTGAATTCACGGGTGCTCAGTTCAGAGCGGTGCGGTGCGTGCGAGCGCTCAAGATTCACCCGCTTGAGAGCGACAAATTGCGAACTGCGGAATGTGCGGCCGTGACCGCGTTACTTGGAGAAAAATGTGAAGAATCTTTCCGACGGAACACAGACTTCACCTGAAGCTAGCTTCACGCACGCTGATGACCGTGTGCTGCTGGCTCGATGGACGCCGCAGCAGTGGGGCGTGGTGCCGCGCGTCCGTTTCGGCGGATACTGGTTCAATCTTCTGTGGCTTATCCCGCTGGGGATTTTGTTTCTAGTCATCGGGGTCGCTGTGGCGCAGGAGATTCGGCAGATTCCCGCGGTAAAGGCCTTCATCGCGCATTACCCGGGCTACACGGTCTTGCCGATTGAGTACTCGGGCTTTCCCTTGTGGCTGCGATGCATGCATTTTTTCAACCTGTTCCTGATGTTCCTGATCATCCGGG
Organism: Binataceae bacterium (SeqCode); assembly: GCA_050736495.1. Taxonomy (GTDB): domain Bacteria; phylum Desulfobacterota; class Binatia; order Binatales; family Binataceae; genus JBOHWJ01. The sequence goes on from JBOHWJ010000556.1 coordinate 3,457, forward strand.
CGGGTATCCAAATCCTGGCCGACCATCCGCGGCTTTACTGGAATGTGGACTGCACGCCAGGCACCGAGTGGTTTCGTTTTCAGCGTCCCGTTCCGACCGACCGCATCTGGACGGCTAAAGATGACTCGGTCACGCTACCCGGATGGCTCGGTATCCCCGGCGTACGCCATTCCATTGGTCTCGCGCGTTGGTGGCATTTCTCGTGCGATTTGCTCTGGCTGCTCAACGGGATAGTTTTTTATGCGCTGCTCTTCGCTACTCACCAATGGCAAAGAGTAGTACCACGCACGTGGGCGATTTTTCCGAACTCACTTTCGGTGGCGATCCAGTACTTGTCGCTGGCGTTTCCGGTAAATGACAGTTGGATTCGCTATAATAGCCTGCAATTGCTTTCATATTTCATGACGATATTCATCGCCGCACCGCTGGCGATCATAACCGGCTTGATGCAGGGACCGGCGATTGCGAACCGAACCGGCTGGCTCGGAAGGATTCTTCATCGACAGGCCGCGCGATCGATTCATTTCCTGGTGATGTGCTATTTCGTGGCGTTTATCTTCGTTCATGTGACGATGATTTTCGTCACCGGATTGCGGGGTAACCTGGACCACATGTTCGCTGGGGCGAACAATAACGGGAACGCCGGTTTCATCATATTCGGCGTGGCGATATTCATTGTCGCTGTGGTGT
>JBOHWJ010000557.1:0-7959 GCA_050736495.1 Binataceae bacterium (SeqCode)
GTATAAGGCGCAGGACGCACTCGACCTGGTCGAGGTCGATTACGATCCGCTCGACGCCGTAATTGATCCCGAAAAGGCGCTCGATCCGGGAGCGCCTGTGCTACACGACCAATTCGGCAACAACCTCGTCACCCGCACCGAGGTCGCCAATCCCGCCGTCGACGAGGCCATGCGCAAGGCCGACCGCGTGGTCAAGTTCCGCATTGTCAACCAGCGCCTCGCGCCGATACCGATGGAGCCGCGCGGCGTGGTGGCGCAATGGAACGCCGGCTCGAAGCATTTGACGCTATGGTCGTCGACGCAGATTCCACACCTGTTGCGATCCGCGCTGGCCGGACTGCTGAAGCTCGCCGAAAATCACGTGCGCGTGATCGCGCCTGAAGTTGGCGGCGGCTTCGGCTGCAAGCTCAACGTCTACCGCGAAGAGGCGTTGACCGCGCATCTCGCGATGACGCTCAACCGGCCGGTCAAATGGATCGAGCGCCGGCGTGAAAATTTCGCCGCGACCACGCATGGCCGCGACCAGGTCACCTATGTCGAAGTGCCGGTCAAGAAAGACGGCACCGTGCTCGCGATCAAGGCGAAGTTCTTTTGCGACATGGGCGCCTATCTGCAATTGCTGACGCCCACGATTCCGAGTTTCTCCGCGGTGATGATGACGGGCTGTTACCGGATTCCGGCGATTTCGTTCGAGCAAGTGATGGTGTTCACCAACAAAATGGCGACCGACGCCTATCGCGGCGCGGGCCGGCCCGAAGCCGCTTTCATCGCCGAGCGCACCATGGACACCGTCGCCGCTGAACTTGGACTCGACCCGGCCGAGGTGCGGCGCAAGAACTTCGTGCCCAAGGACGCGTTTCCCTACACTACCGCGGCCGGCTTGCTTTACGACTCCGGCGACTACGAACAAGCGCTCGACAAGGCGCTCGCAATAGTCGACTACAAAAAAGCGCGCGCCGACCAGGCCGCGGCCCGCAAACAGGGCCGCCTCGTCGGTATCGGTCTCTCCTCGTACGTCGAGATTTGCGGCATCGGACCGTCCGCGATGCTGCCGCCTGGCGTGCAGGGATGGGAAAGCTCGACCGTACGTATCGAGCCCGACGGCAACGTCACCGTACTCACCGGCATTTCACCGCATGGCCAGGGCCAGGAAACAACCTTCGCCCAGATGGCCGCCGACGCCTTCGGTATCGATATCGACGACATCACCGTGATTCACGGCGATACCGCGATCGTCCAATACGGCGTCGGCACCTTCGGCAGCCGCGGCCTCGCACTGGGCGGCACCGCGCTGATGATGTCGGTCGGCAAGCTTCAGGAAAAGATGAAGCGGATTGCCTCCGCCATGATGGAGACGCCGCCCGAGCAGTTGACCTTCCATAATCGTACGGTCGCGCTGCAAAGCGATCTCGGCAAGGCGATTCCGCTCCAACGTGTGGTCGCCGCCGCTTACGACTACAAGCAGCCGATTCCCGGTATGGAACCGGGCCTGGACGCCACCAGTTTCTTCGAGCCCAGCGGATGCACCTTTCCGTTCGGCACGCATGTCGCCGTGGTCGAGGTCGACGCCGAAACCGGCGTGGTGAAATTTGATCGCTACGTCGCGGTGGATGATTGCGGCCGCATCATCAGCCCACTGCTGGTCGAAGGCCAGATTCACGGCGGTATCGCGCAGGGGATCGCACAGGCGCTCTATGAGGAAGTGGTTTACGACGAAAATGGCCAGCTTATCACGGCGACTTTGATGGACTACGCGGTGCCCAAGGCCGACATGCTGCCGCATTACGAACTGGCGAACACGGTTACGCCGTCACCGCTCAATCCAATGGGCGTCAAAGGCGTGGGCGAAGCCGGCACGATCGGTTCCACACCATGCGTGGTCAACGCCGTGATGGATGCGCTAAAGCCGCTCGGGATCACGCAGCTCGACATGCCGCTCAAGCCCGAGCGGCTGTGGCGCGCAATCAAGGACGCGAAGAAGGTATAGGGATACGGCCATGTTCCCAGGTTCATTCGAATACCATCGCGCCAACTCGCTCAAAGAGGCGTTTGGCCTGCTCAAGCAATACGGCGACGACGCCAAGCTGCTCTCGGGCGGGCATAGCCTGCTGCCGATGATGAAGCTGCGCCTCGCGCAGCCGGCGCACCTGGTCGATATCGCGCGGCTTCGTGAGCTCACGCAAATCGTCGAGCAGGGCGGCAAAATCGTCGTCGGCGCAGCCGCGACACATGCGCAGGTCGCCGCGTCGGACGTGGTGTGCGACAAGGCCGGCCTGCTCGCCGAATGCGCCGCGGCGATTGGCGATGTGCAGGTGCGTAATCGCGGCACCATCGGCGGCAGCCTGTCGCATTCCGATCCCGCCGCCGACTATCCCGCCGCCGTGCTCGCGCTCGAGGGCGAAATCAAGCTCGAGAGCGAGGCGGGAGCGCGCACCGTCAAGGCTGAGGACTTCTTCGTCGATCTCATGACCACGGCGGCGAAATCGGACGAAATCCTGACGCAGGTCGCGTTTGCGCCGTTACCGGCCGCGGCCGGATATGCTTACCTGAAGCATCGTCAACCGGCCTCGGGCTTCGCGATGGTGGGCGTGGCGGTGCTGTTGACGCTCGACCTGCGCGGCAATTGCGATCGCGTTCGCGTCGGTATCACCGGGCTGGGGGCCAAGGCGTTTCGCGCCAAGGCGGTTGAGAACGCGCTTAGCGGCAAGACGCCCGATACCGCCACGATTGGCGCCGCCGCCGCACATGCCGCCGACGGCGTCGATGCGCTTGCGGACATCCACGCGGCGGCTGACTTCCGCGCCGAATTGGCGCGGGTCTACACTCGTCGTGCGCTTGTGGCCGCCGCGGCGAGCGCTAAAAGGTAGTAGGTAGTCGGCGCGGGGCCGCGGCTATGATCAACGCCAGTCAACCTGTAGGTTTCCGCCTGCGATGAAACTAGCGGACGAAAAGACTCTGCCGGCGCCGCGCCAACGCGTATGGGACCTCTTTAACGATCCGGCGCGCCTCTCGCGCCTCATCCCCGGATGCGAAAAGCTCGACCAACTTAGCCCCACGGAGTTCGCGGGCACCCTCAATATCGGTGTCGCGGCGGTCAAAGGCATCTACGCCGGCAAACTCAAGCTCGACGAGGTACGGCCTCCCGAGCATTACAAGATGCTGGTCGACGGCAAGGGTAAACAAGGCTTCATGCGCGGGTCGGGCACACTCGACCTCGTCGCCAAAGACAACAACGCAACGGTGGTGAAGTATAGCGGCGACGTCCAGATCGGCGGTCCACTGATGCAGGTTGGACAGCGCGTGATCGATAGCGCCGCCAAAATGTTGATAGGGCAGTTTTTCGCGGCGGCGGAAGCCGAACTCAAAGCGCAAGCGGTCGGCGCCGTCGCGCGCCAGGGATTCTTTATCAACTTCTGGCGCTACCTGATAGCTCGTATCCGATCGTTCTTCGGTCGCGGCAATTAACACCGCGCGCGTTTTAGGCGGCACTCGTGCCGCCGCGCTGGTTGGCGCCGGGAGCACGCTCGGGCGCTTGCGGCGTATCCTTCGCTGACGTGGCCGGCGGCCGTCGCACGATATAATGGCGCCCATCGCGCAGAATGACCCCCTGCCGCATCATCTCCGCCAGCAGCTTGCTCACCATCGGCCGCGATCCGCCGATCATTTCCGCCAACGCCTCCTGCCCTATCTCCGGTGTTAACATCACTCCGCGCGCGTCCGCGAGTCCAAAACGTTCCGCCATCTCCGCAAAGACCGACTCCAGCCGTTCGCGCAGCGACATGCCGAGGAAACACGCATATCGATGCACTATCGAGGCCCACAGGAAGTTGACGCTCTCCGTCAGCTTGAGGACGGTGCCGGCGTCGAGGCTGCGCAGCACGCGCAGTATATGGTCCCGCGTGAACAGCGCGACCGCCGCGCTGCTGAACGCTTCGGCCTCGAACATCTGCGCGCGTTCATCCTCGTCACCGCCGAAATCCGCGTAGCCCACGAGATCTCCCGCGCCGGCCAGTCCCACCAGGATACGGTTTCCGCGGGAACCGGCGCAGTAAATCTTCACGATTCCGCCCATCACCGCAAAAATCACATCGGCGGGCGAGCCCTCGGTAAAAAGCGGCATGTCCTTTGGATAGCGCACCAGCGTATGACGGCTCAGCAGTGCGTCAATCGCAGCCCTGGGCAGGCCGCAGCTTTCGAGTCGCGCAACCAGCCGCTCGCGGCCCTGCGCCAATCCTTGCGCCGGGAGTTCCTGCCGCATCACGAATCATTACATCAGTATTCGCGGCGCGGTCCAAATCACTAGTCAACTTTCCTCACGCGCATTACTTATATCGTGCATTTTTAGGCCCTGCCCCGCATCCTGCCTATGTGCCGAACATGGTATTCTACAATTTGTAAATTAGAGTCTCTGGAAGCACTACTCGCTGGCGGCGCGCGAATCCGCTAACGCCGGCGAACGATCTCCGCACGCCTCAGCGGGGGATTGCCGCGAAGCGCTCCCGGCGAAGCGCCGTAACATTCGATAATTCCCGGCATCGCCGGACGACGTCGCCCTCCGCGCCGATACGGCGGACGTCTGAGCCGACCCTGCCTACTCGCCCGCGATCATCATTTCCCCAATCTTGAGCGTTGGAGCAACTACCGTCGAGCGCCACCGCAAATCATTGCCGATCATTTCGATCGACATGAACATATCCTTGAGGTTGCCCGCGACGGTGATCTCCTGTACCGGAAACGTCAGCTCGCCGTCTTCGATCCACAGACCGCCCGCGCCGCGCGAATAGTCACCCGTCACGCTGTTGACGCCGAAGCCGATAAGCTCGGTCACATAAAGCCCCTGCTTGACCGATCCGATTATATCCTCGGGCGCATAGCGTCCCGGTTCGAGATAGAGATTGGTCGGACTCACGGTCGGCGAATCGCCGACCGATCGCGCCGCATTGCCAGTCGGCGCGAGCTTGAGCTTGCGCGCGGAGTAGCTATCGAGCAGGTAGGTCTTGAGCACGCCCTGCTCGACCACGCTCTTGCGATTGGTCGCGAGGCCCTCGCCATCGAACGGCTTCGATCCCATCGCGCCCTTCAGCAGGGCGTCGTCATGAATCGTCACGGCCGGCGCCGCGATCGGTTCGCCGAGCTTGTTCATCAGGAACGAGGCGCCCTTGTAGAGTGCCGGTCCCGATACCGCCCCGGCCAGCGCTCTCAGCAGCGACGCCGCCATGTCGGGATCGAACACCACTGGCGCGCGCGTGGTTTTTATCTTGCGCGCGCCGAGCCGCCGTATCGCCCGTTTCGCCGCGATGATCCCGACCGCCTCGGCGTCTTCGAGCCGCTCGAAATGGCGGCTCGCGGTGTACCAGTAACCCTGCTGCATTGCGCCGTCGCCGCTTTGCGCGATGGGCGCGACGCCGAGATTGAACGAGGTCCCCGAATATTCGCCGGAAAAGCCCTGGCTGTTCACAAACAGTACGCTGTAACGGCCGGAATCGAATTCGGCGCCCTCGGAATTCTTGAGCCGCTGGTCCCATCCGAGCGCCGCCTTCTCGGCCGTTCGCGCGAGCGCCAGCGCGCGCTCGGCGTCGATGATGCCGTGGGCATGGTCGGTAAGCTCGAGTTCCGGGAACGAATGCGGATGAAGCGCCGAGTCGGGCAGACCCGACCACGGATCGCTCGCCGTCAACCGCGCCAACTTAACTGTGTTCGCGATAAAGCCTTCCAGTTCATCGCGATCCAACTCCGCGGTCGAGGCATTAGCCGAGGACTGTCCCACGAAGGCCCGTATGCCGAGGCGCCGCTCGCGTGAGCTTTTGAGTTTTTCGACCTCGCCCAGACGCACGCCCGCGGCGATCGATTCCGCGCTGATACACAGCACCTCGGCCGCCGTCGCTCCATGTTTGCGCGCTTCATCGAGGGCCCAGACGGCCAGCGCCATGTCAACATCCGCCATCGCCGCTTCCCTCCCGTGTCAGCCGCGCGTACCGCCGACCGTGATGCCGTCGATTCTGATGGTCGGCAAACCCACGCCCACCGGCACCGATTGTCCGTCCTTGCCGCAGGTTCCAACTCCCGAGTCGAGTCCGAGATCGTTGCCAACCATCGAAACGCGCGTCAGCACGTCGGGGCCATTGCCGATAAGCGTGGCGCCCTTGACCGGATGCGTCGCCTTGCCGTCCTCGATCAGGTAAGCCTCGCTCGCCGAGAAGACGAACTTGCCGTTGGTGATATCGACCTGGCCGCCGCCGAAACTCACCGCATAGAGGCCATGCTTGACCGACTTCATGATTTCCTCCGGCGTCGATTCGCCCGCCAGCATGAAAGTGTTGGTCATGCGCGGCATCGGCGAATGGGCGAAGCTTTCGCGCCGTCCATTGCCAGTCGGCGCCATCTTCATCAGACGCGCGTTGAGCCTATCCTGCAGGTAGCCGCGCAGGATGCCCTTTTCGATCAGGACCGTGCGCGAAGTCGGCGTGCCTTCGTCATCGACGTTGAGACTGCCGCGGCGATTCGGAATAGTGCCGTCATCGATCACGGTGCAGAGCGGGCTCGCCACCTGCTGTCCGATCCGGTTCGAAAAGGCGGACACGCCCTTGCGATTGAAATCGCCTTCGAGGCCGTGGCCGATGGCTTCGTGCAGCAGGATTCCAGGCCATCCGGGACCCAGCACCACGACCATCTCGCCGGCTGGTGCGTCGACCGCGTCGAGGTTCACCAGCGCCTGGCTGACCGCCTTGAGCGTGTACTCGCGCCAGCGGTCCTGTTCGAGGAAGTAGCTGTATTCGACCCGCCCGCCGCCGCCGAAACTGCCGACCTGGCGGCCCTTGCCGTCGTCCGCGATAACCGTGACGTTGAGCCGGCATAGCGGCTGCACGTCGGCGGCGACCTGACCGTCGCTGTTGACAATCATGACGATCTTCTGTTCCGCCGAGAACGACGCCATCACGTTGCGGATGCGCGGGTCAGTCGTGCGGGCCAAGTCGTCGATCTGCCGCAGCAGGCGCGCGCGATCCTCGAGCGGAACCTCAAGCGGCGTGCTCTCCAACTCATAGAGCGCATGACGGCGCACCGGCTGTCCGACGCGCACTGCCGCCGCGAGGCCATCTCGCTGGTCGGCGATCGCGCGCGCCGCCTCCACGGCCAACCGCATGCGGCCGACCGTCACCTCATCGGAATAGGCGTATCCAGTGCGATCCTCCGCGCATACGCGGACGCCGACGCCGTGCGACACGCTCTTGTTCGTGTGATTGACCATCGACTCTTCAAGGCCAAGGCCCTCGGCGCTGCGATATTCGAAAAAAAGATCCGCATAATCAGCTTTACGCTCGAGCGCGCTACCGAGAATCTTTTCGAGCGCACCATGGTTCATGCCGAAGCGGGATGTGAAGAATTTGTCAGCTTGCAATAGCTCGTTGGCCATCGATTTCACCCATTTGCTCTGCTGATCCTACCAGAACGAGCGCGGCCAGACGATTGAGGGGAATTGGACTTGGTACCAGGACTGGGCAAAGATGCGGCCTGCGCTTGCCAATTCCGCTCTCGGTCCAAATGGAGCTGAGGCATAACCGTTGCCCCTGTTTGCGTTTCGCCCGCGCACGGCGATACTGGTTCCGCGTTGCTGAAATCAGGCGGCGCTCGTGGATAGCAACGCGGTAGTGCGCAAGCTCGTTGAATGCCTTACGCATCGCACTTGAGCTGGAGTCGCTAAGCTCGGACTGGGCGAACCGCGATGGCAGATACGTCGCGCGCGCGAATGGGCCAAAAGGATCGCGCACGCATCGCGCGCGGTTGAAACGGACACTCACCTAAACCTCTCCCGAACCGACGCGGGAGAGGTCTTGAAAATCGCCCGCGACGCGTCCGATCCGAAACTCCTGAATCGGGAGGGGAATTGGAGGCCGCGCCGAAGATGCGGCGGCGCTTACGCGCCCGCGGCGGCCGAGCGCCGGTCACCGCGCTGCTCTTCCT
>JBOHWJ010000558.1:0-7054 GCA_050736495.1 Binataceae bacterium (SeqCode)
CGTCCGGCTTGATCGGCGCCTCGCTCACCGCCCACGGGGCGGGAATGGCGCTGGCGGGCGTAGCCGGCGAAGCCAGGCTCAACGACCGCGGCGTCGTTGCCAGCGGGTTTCGGCTTGGCGACGCCACCCTCAACGCCACCATCAAAAACGGCAGCGCCCGATTCAACGGCGCCATTACCAACGGTCCGTCGCGTGTAACCGCCGCCGGGACCATCCAAGTTTCCGCCAGCCCGCGCTATCGAATCACGGTTGCCGCCTCGCATCTGGATCTCAGGCGAATCTTCGCCACCCCGACCGCGCTTGCGAGCGATCTCAACTTCACGCTCGCGCTTGACGGCGGCGGACTCAAACCGGCGCGCATGAACAGCACTGCACAGATTCGGCTGACGCGTTCGACGCTCGCGCAGTTCGCGGTCAGCAGCGGCGCCGTCGACGCGCGGATCACGAACGGACGCGTGACGGTGTCGCGCGCCACGCTGACGAGCCAAGGCGCCGTCGTCAACGCAAACGGAACCGTCGGGCTCGCGCGCAACGCGTCCGCGCAATTGTCGTATCAGCTCCAAACTGCCAGCCTCGCGCCGTGGCTGAAACTCGCCGGGCTTGACGGTGACGGCACGCTCGCCGTGAGCGGTACCGCGTCAGGACGGTTGGGCGATTTGCGGACAAAAGGCACGCTCACGGCGGATAAACTGCACGCTGGTAACGAATCGGTCGCGCGCGCCCAGGTCAGTTATGACGTCAGCGGTATTGGGCAAACAACTCCCAATGGCACGCTCGCGGCGGAGTTGGACGATGTCGCGGCCGGCATTCGGCTGCGGCGGCTCGACGCGAGACTAAAGGTCGGGCGCGGCACGCCGGTGCCGGTCAACGTGGCGCTCACCGCGGAGGACGGCGCGGGCCGTCGCGACGCCCTAACGGCGGATTTCGGATGGCAATCTCGGATGATCGCGGGACGGTTGATCGTAGTGGAGTTGGCGTTGCCGGACGGTGCGTGGCGGCTGGAAGCGCCGGCGGATTTCAGCGAAAACGCGCATCGCGTCACGCTCACCGCTTTTCGCCTGCGCAACGGCGACCGCACGCTCGCGCTCGACGGATCGCTCGCCTGGAAAGGTGCGCAGAATTTCGTCCTCCACGCCAACCGGATCGATCTCGCCGATTTCAAATCGATTGTGCCGCAAGCCCAAGGGCTCGGCGGCACGCTCGCGCTCGAGGTTAAGGTCAGCGGCACCGCCGCGGCGCCAATCGTCGATGCCAGGCTCGCCGCGACCACGCTCAAAATGAGCGCGCAGCGGCTTGGCAACCTCGATCTCGAGGCCGGCTACACGGCGCAAATCGTGACGATCGGCGGCGCCCTGACGCAGGACGCCAGCCATCGTTTGACCGCCACGGGAACGCTTCCGGCAGCGCTTCAATGGGCGAACGGATTCACAGCTCGTCTCGGCGGGGACATCAATCTACACGTCTACTCCGCGGGACTCAGACTCGGCCCGCTGGGAGCGTTCGCGCCGGGCATGATCAAGGACGCGGCCGGCCTGCTCGCGGTTGATTTGACGCTTAGCGGGCCGCTCGAGCGGCCGCGCGCGAATGGCACCGCTGCGCTTAATGGCGGGCGCGCACGAATCGTCCCGCTTGGCGTTAGCGTCACCGATATAGTTACGCGGTTGAGTGTCTCTCAGGATGAACTGCGGGTGGCGGAGCTGGCCGCGCAATCAGGCGACGGCACGCTGGCCGGCAACGGTACCGTCGCGCTCTCGAACTATGCGCCCGGAGAAATCAAAGCGCATCTGAATTTTCATAACTGGCCGGCGATCGCCACGCGGCAATACCAGGCAACGATCGACGGCCAGATCACTGCAAAGGGAACCTCGGACGCGCCGCGAATCGGTGGAAAAATCGATGTCATGTACGCGTTGCTGCGCCCCGACCTTGCCTTTCTGACCGCAACATCAAATATCGCGCCCGATCCGACCATCATTGTGATTCAGCCCGGCGAGAAGCCGCCGCCACGTCGCCACGCCGGCACGCCCGGCTCACCGCATCCGGCGCGGGCGCGCAAGCAACCTTCGCGTTTCAATCAGATGGCAATCAACGTGCAGGTTGATATACATCGCGACAGTTGGATTCGCCACGAAGATGCCGTGGTCGAGCTCGAAGGCAATCTGCGAATTCTCAAGAAACCCGCCGCGGCGGTGCGAATCGTCGGCGTAATCCAGACCGTGCGCGGATGGATCAACTTTCAGAACCGCCGCTTTGATCTCGCCAGGGGCACCATCACCTTCACCGGCGGCGATCAGATCGATCCGTCGCTCGATATCGACGCCCAATACAAGGTGACCGGTTACATTATCGACGTGCTGGTCGGCGGCACGGCGAACAAACCAGCGCTCAAGCTCTCCAGCCAGCCGGAGCTACCGCAGGCCGACGTTCTCGCGTTGCTGCTGTTCGGCAAGACCACCAACGCGCTGGGCAAGGGCCAGCAGGCAACCTTGCAGCAGCAGGCCGCAACGATGGCGGCCGGGTACGCCGCTTCATCAATCGGCCAGGCGGTCGCGCAGTCGCTCGGATTGCAGGCGCTGGGACTCGAGATGAGCGGCATCAGCGGCACCGGCGGTACGATTGGATTCGGGCATTACGTCACTCAGAACACGTATGTATCGGTCTCGCAACAATTTGGCGGAACCAACGGCCAGACCGGCACTTCGACTCAGGGCGTATCGGTGCAGTACTACATCCTGAGCTGGCTATCGGTTAAATCGACCAGCTACTCCGACGGCTCGCGCGAGATCGATCTGAACCTGGCCAAGCAATACTGATTAGTCGTGGCGCCGTGGCATTTCGCAACGCTCGGCGCCGCGCGGCATCGCTAAGCGCTCATCCCGTTCACTTCCACGGCTCTTTGATGATCTCGGTATCGCCGGTCTCCGAGTTGACGAGCAGAAGCTCGACCTCCTGATACGCGCCTTTGGGAAAGAATACGTAGCCGCTGACGGTGAAATTCTGCCGCACGTTGCCCGACTGTAACGCGAGCGCGGTGAGTTGCGCGTCGGCCTGTTGTTGCGCCTTGGCCGGTCCCGCGAACGCGCCCTGAAGCGCTCCCTGACCGCCGCCGATAGCGCCGCCGAGCGCCGCACCGGTGGCACCGCTGCCGAGCAACGAACCGGCGACGGCGCCGATACCGGCGCCGATCGCCCCTTCGACCACGCCGCTCGCCACCGCGCTCTGGATTCCGGCCTTGAGTGCGCCGGCGCCGCCGGCCTGGCGCGCCGCCTCGCCGGGCGGCAGCGGCGCGATGCGGTTGCCGCTGCCATCAAGCGCGAAAATCTGGCTTGGCACGATCTCGCGCGGCACATCGGTGCCATTGGCAATCGAGACGTAGACCGGTTCGACGTCGCCGATCGGCGTGGATGGTTGCGTCGAGACAGTCATTTCGCCATTTTGCGGCGTGGCGACGACCTTGGGCGTGTTCTTAATGGGCGCGGACGCAATCGCACACCCGCCCAGGCCAGCCGCGATCGCGAAAACGAACAACGCCGGAGCCGCTACGGAAACTACCGCCCGTATGATTTTACTCCATTCGAAACTTCGGCCTGGATTGGTTTCGCCACCGATCATGGTTCTTGAAATTATCATCCACCGGCGCGGGGGCAAATCAAGTGCCGCGCTGGCGTTGCCGGCGGCCGCCCTGCTCAGGCTCCGCTAGCGAACTGAGAGCGGGTAACGCGAGGACTGTTGAGCGCTTGCACTCGGCTGCGCAAGTATTTTAGTGGCCGCGCCCGACCACTGTGGTGGCGCCTAAACCAAGTCCGGCGCGCGCCGACGGCAAGGTTCTCTGGGCGCTCTTGCGCCGCCATGATACGGGGACAACAATGCCGACACTGCGCGGCCAGCGCCGTCGGAATTCACTGGAAGCAGCAGGCATCGTGGCATCATCCGCAGCGCCGTGGGACACCGACGCGGGAGTTTCGCGGCGTCGGCGCAACAGACCCATCGCATTATGGCCGGGGTGGTGGAATGGCAGACACAGAGGACTTAAAATCCTCTGGAGCGAAAAGCTCCGTGCGGGTTCGAGTCCCGCCCCCGGCACCACTTTTTCGTAATAGTGATGCGCTCTTTGTGGCTCCAGCCGCTTTGAGTGTCAAGAGTGTATGGACGCGATTTTGAGCCTCACTTTGGCTGTACTTTGGCTGTTCGCGCGGAAAATGCTTCGATGAAACAGAAATGCCGCGACTCGGAAGGATGGGTCAGATTCATCGAATACGCGGGAGTTCTTGGTGCGGGCGGTTCCTCGCAATGGGATGATACATGCCGCGACGCGAGACTTCGTTACGTGAGGCAGAATTTCTGCGATGACTCCAAGCATTAACTCCTTATGGAAGCGTTCCCAGCGATTTATGAGACCTGTGAATTTGTTTGATTCGAATGGGGAGCGCGCTAGGGCCGACGCGTATTTTTCGCTAGCCGTCGCTTACAAAGCGGTCGCGAATTGGCGTGAACCGAATGCTGAACCCGGCACCTATTTCCAAGCCTCGGGTTTCACCGGGACGCAACAGCAGCAGGAGATGGACTTCCTAAAAAAGCCGGAGACACTCGCGCTGCTATTGTATCGCTCGGGTCGAACGCAAGATCCGATTCGCAAGGCCCGGCTCGCAGACATCGTTTGGGAGTTTGCTAGGAATCCCGATTCAGCGCGTATTGCCATTGACTGCTACGCTCGCGCGGTTCAAGACCAGGTCTACGCCGGCTCTTTGGATGCCCATCTCGTCGCTGCGTACCTTGCGCGAGCGATCGCTCTCGCTCGAAGACTGAAGGAAGGCGCGGAGATTATGGAGTCTTTCGCTCACTTGGCATGCGACGCGCTCGACAGAATCGCGCGCGAAAAAGAATTTCTCGCATTGACGTTGCTCGTAAACTCTTTGCTCGAGTGGAGGCCAACGCCTCCCGAGCTCCTGAACTACGCCGATTGCGCCCTGATGCGCGCGCTGGGCCTGATGCCGGGATCGCGTGGTGACAACTTTTTCGCGAGGTCATCCATATTAGAGCTTTTGCGTCGGATCGCGAATCTCCGAAAGGATGATGCTCGAACACTCCTGATTATTGGGGCGATAGGTGAGACGTTGGTAGCGGAAGCGGAAAGATACTCACGCGATCCGAGCACAGTCTCGATCGCTATGGGATACTTCGAACGAGCCGCGCGTCACTTCCAGAAGATCGGAGACCGCGCCCGCGCGGAAGAACTTCGAGTAGCCGAGCGGAATTGCGGACGCCAGGCCACTTATGGAATCTTCTCCGCGCGGATTCAACAGGACCTCTCGCCATATCTTAAGTTCTGGTCCGATTTCTTTGGCGGGAAAATTCCATCCCGCGCTGAGAGGCTCAGTTTTTGGGGCAGGCTTCCGGATTTCGTCCCGGTACCAACCCAAGCACACATCGAAGATGCCATTAGTGCAGCTCGTCGGCTTTCGCCCCTACTGTCGGAGATCCCCGTTGTCTACATCGAGGATGAGTTGGAACGGGAGGGAGTCTCGGCTGAGGAGGGGTTGCGGCGCCGTGCGCTATACTCTGTACATCTCGACCACGCGATGCGGGTTTTCGCCCTCCTGTCTGCCGGCCTAACTAGTTACGGTATCGTAGCCGCCGAGGCTGTGAATGCACTCGAATCAAACGGCCGGTTCGATTTATTGGCCATGGAGATGTTTCAGCGGCTCGTAAATTCTTTCGATCAAAGAGACTGGATCACTCTCGCTTGTCTAGCTGCTCCCCTGCTAGAGCGGATAGTGCGCGCAGTTGCTACAGAGGCCGACGTTGAGACGAAGTTCCAAGAGAGCGGAGGCGGAAGAATTCGCCTGAATTACAAATCGATCGAGGTTTTGCTCCGCGAAATTCCTATCGAGGAAAATCTGAAAAACTACATTACATGGCTTACGTCGGACCCTGGGCGCAACCTCCGGAACAAAGTCGGCCATGGGTATATCCATCTCGAGGAATGCGAGCCGCTGATGGGTGTGCAGGTGGTCTATGCGGCGGTGGCCTTAGCCTTCGCTAAGCTTGGCAGCGCACCGTCCGGAACGGCGGGTCCCTCGCTATGATTATGACATGGGAGCGCCGAAGCCGTTCGGAGTGAGATTACGAAACAGTGGCTGTCGTCAAGACCATCAAAGAAATCGCTCGGGACCGACTGGCCGAGTGCACCGAATCCGTCTCCGTTCAGTTTTTGCCTGCGATTCGTCCCGTCTACGGCGTCAAGCGGGACCGGCCAGACCAGATAGGAAGTTGCACTCTAATAGCTATTCGCGACGCTAAGTATCTCTTAACGGCGGCTCATGTGATCGATGAGAGAGAACATTCCCCCCTCTACGTGGGAGGAAGCGAGCTCGAAGAAATAGAGTTAGAAAAAGGTAGTTTTTGGAGCACGAAAAAGCCTGGCAATGATCGTCAGAAGGACCACTATGACTTCGCGGTCTGGAAGATGCCTGATGAGTTCACAGCCCGATTAGGGAATGTCGGCTACGTCCCGAGCGAGCAGCTAGCGGTCGAGGATCGGCTGATTGCCACTCATCACAACTACGTGGCGCTTGGTTATCCAAATTCGAGGAATAGAAAACTAGACTACCTGAACAAGCGCGTCCTTCCCGTCGCATGGAAGTATTCATCGACGGTGAAGCCAAATACCGCGCTGGCAGGGACCCTTGGAATTTCCGGGCAGGATCACCTGTTCCTGGGCTTTGATAGCCAGCACTCGAAAGACTCGGACGGACACGTTGTGAATTCAGTGCGGGTAAGAGGCGCAAGTGGCGGAGCGCTTATAGATATGGGTGTTATCGGCAGTCCTCATAATCTCAAACCTGGGGCGAAATGTGACGGCCGCTTGGTAGGAATATTGATAGAACAGCCACCTTCTCACAAGGCAATCGTTGCCGTGAAGATCGCCTTGATTTTAAGAAGAATCGGAATCCAAATCTAGTGTGCAGCTTCACGATCTTCATCGACGGGCGGTGAGGCTAGAATTCCTGCCCGCATATCTGTCTTGCGGACCGAGCTCCTCGCACTATTGCTT
>JBOHWJ010000559.1:0-5852 GCA_050736495.1 Binataceae bacterium (SeqCode)
GTCGTGGCGCATGTCTGAGTGATAGGGGTGACGCTATGCAAGTGAATTTCACCAGCTTCAATTACAAGGCGGCCGATATCGCCGGCGAGGAGCGGCATTACTTCGACTACCACGTTGACCTCGCGAAGAAGCTTCCCGGTCTCAGGTTCTACCTGACCGGAAAATTCCGCGCGCATCCGAGCGTCAAGCCGCCGCATTACCGCGCCGCGATTTTAGCCTTCGATAGCGCCGAGGGCGCCGCCAGTGCAATGAGTTCGGACGCCGGACGCACGGTCAGGGAGGACGGCGCGGCGCATCTGACTGGCGCGCGTCCGCTGGCGCTCGATGCGCAAGTGATCGTGCCGTTCGATTCCCGCCAGCCCGGCCGTGATTGCTTCCTCATGGCTGCGGAATTCGACTTGGAGACCGCAAGCGCGGGGCTGGAGGCGGCCGACCGCCGCTATCTCGAACAGCATACCGCGCTGGCACGCCAGCTTCCGGGCTTGCGCCTGTACATGACCGGACGGTTGTTCGAGACGCGTGGCCTCAAGCCCGATCGCTGGCGTTGCGCGATGCTGGCCTTCGACAATCTTGAGGCCTTGCGTGCAGCGTATCGTTCGCCGGTTGGGCAAGACCTAATCAAGGACGAAGAGGCGACTATTCGTAACGCACGTGTCCATCGGATCGACGCGCGGGTCGAGATTTAGCGTTACACTGGGACGGTCGCGGTTCGCGGCGCAGAGGTGAACCACCGGCGCGCGGCTTGCCGATCGTGACGGATCTCCTCAGCGCCTGCGCCCGTCGTTGCGCGCCGCGAGTCTCGGGATGAAGCTGAAATGAAATGCCCATCGGGCTTTGAGTGGGCGGAGCGGGTGCGTACGCGATGCTGACGCGATGTGCGGGCGTGCTCGTTCCACTGTTCTCGCTTCATAGCAAGGATGATTTGGGCCGTGGTGAGATCGGCGGTCTCGCCGCGATGGGCGAACTGGCGCTTGCGATGGGTCATCGCATGGTTCAGCTTTTGCCAATCGATGAGACCGCGCCCGGTGAAAACAGTCCGTACAGTGCGATGAGCGTGTTCGCGATCGACCCGATGTATGTGTCAGTCGGTGAGCTGGCGGGAATCGAGGCCGCTGCTATCACGAAAGCGCGTGCGGCGCTTGGTCTAGATCGCAACGCGTTCACCAATCGCACCGTCGCGCATGAGCGCGTTTACGCGATCAAGACTGGATTGCTCGACGCGGCCTTCCGTGCCTTCCAGAGAAATCAGCCCGCCGATGAGCGTGAGGCATTCGACGGCTTTATCGAGGCGAGCCATTACTGGCTTGACGAATACGCTCTGTTCCGTGCGCTCAAAGAGCACTTTGGCTGGAGCGAATGGGTCCGATGGCCGGCGGGCTTGCGCGATCGCGAAGGTTCCGCGCTAGCCGCCGCGCGGCGCGACCTGTCAAATGAAATCGTGAAGTACCAATACTGGCAATTCATCGCGCAGCGGCAATGGCTCGAGGTTCGCTCCCGGCTCAAGTCTCGCGGCGTCATACTTGGCGGCGATTTGGCCTTTTCGCCCGGCCAGGACAGTGCCGAGGTGTGGGCGAACCAGCACATGTTCGACCTCACGCGCGCGGTCGGCGCGCCGCCTGACGCCTTTTCGCAGCATGGCCAGCGCTGGGGTCTGCCGATGCCCGATTGGAAGCAGATGCGCGCGGATGGCTTTGCCTTGATTCGCGCGCGCACGCGGCGCGCGCGCGAACTTTACGACCTGATGCGAGTCGATCACGTGGTGGGACTCTACCGCACCTATTCGTTTGGCAACGACGCGGGAGATGGACGCTTCTACCCCGCTGAAGAAGACGCTCAGCGTGCCCAGGGCGAAGCGGTGATCGACGGCGTGAAGCAGGTGGCCGCCCCGATGGCGCTCATCGCTGAAGACTTGGGTCTGGTGCCACCGTTCGTGCGCAAATCGCTCGCCGCCATGGGTGTTCCCGGCTATAAGGTGATGCGCTGGGAGAAGCGCAACTGGCGCAAGCCGACCGAACGCTTCATCAGCCCGGCCGAGTATCCCGAAGTCTCCCTTGCGACCACCGGTACCCATGACACCGAGACGCTGACGCAATGGTGGCGTGAAGCGCCGGTCAAGGAGCGCCGCCAACTGATGAAGGCGTTGCGAATCCGTGGCGGCTCTGACGATCACGACGGCGTGCCGCCGTCGCTTTCGCACGCACTGCGCGAGGCGATCCTGGAAGCGCTTTACGCTTCCCCGTCGCGCCTGGTGATCGTACCCCTGCAGGATTTGCTCGGATGGACTGCGCGGATCAATACCCCCGGCACGGTCAATGTGGCCAATTGGATGTGGCGCGTTCCATGCCCGCTGGAGCGCATGACAAGCAGTGCCTCCGTGCGCGCGCGTCTCGCGCGAATCCACGCGATCACCGAACATACCGGACGCTATCCATAACATTCCTGGATTATCTTCGCTCTTCGCCAGGAAGCTTTGCATAACCTCGCCGTCGCGCTTTCCAATTCCTCCGCCGACTCGGTTCGGGAGAGGTTAGGGTTCGTCCCAGCCGCGCGTGATGCGGGCGCAAGTCTTCGCGCTCGTTGGGCGCGCGCGGCGTTTGTTGGCTGCGCTTCCGGCGCCCGCCGCCGGCTGCGCTTACCCGGCCGTGAGGATTTTTTTTCGACTGCTGGCGGTGACCGCCGGCCGCGTACAAAACTCTCCCTCATGAAAAGAGTCTTGCCGCTCAGCGGCTATTCGGACAGATATGCTTCTGAGGAGAATTCGCATGCGGGGGGGAAACGCTCCGGAAACTCCGGGCGAGTTGCATTCGACTGCAACAAATCAGACCGCGCGCATGTCCGCGCAGCAATTTGCGGTTTCGGCGGCGGGCCTCGCCGCCGCGGCTCGCAAGCCGGTGATTCTGATCGCGCTGTGGCTGACCGTGCTATGCATGGCGGTGCGCCTCGGCGTGAAGATGGAACAGCGCAAGACCCACTTCGACTTTTCCATTTACTATGTGCAGTCGATCGAAGTTAATCGCGGGCTCAATCCTTATACCACCAGCTTCAACCGTATCGCCGCGCCGCTCCATTTCGAACATTTCTGGGTCGACCACTCGACCGAACCACCGCCGTTCCTGGTCGCCACCATCCCGCTGGCGTGGTTTTCGCTGAACAAAGCGTACTGGACGTGGAACGCCGTCAATCTGATCGCGCTGCTGGCTTCGCTTTTTCTGCTGCTGGGCCGGCGTTCGGGGCTGGACACGCGAGTAGCATTGGCGCTGGCCGCCATCGCGTTGCTCTACGCGCCGGTCGCCAATCATTTCTACTTCGGCAATCACAAGGCCATCATTTTGCTGATGTTCGTGCTGATGATGCGGTGCATGGAGTCGAGCTGGGACGGCACCGCCGGTATAATCCTCGGGGTCGCGGGCCTGCTCAGAGCGTTTCCGCTGGGACTGCTCGGCTACTTCCTGCTGCGGCGGCAATGGAAAACGGTCAAGTACACGGTGGCCACCTGCGCAATCGGTGGCGTGATAACCATTGCCATTCTAGGCATCGGCGACACGCTGGGCTTTTTGCGTGGATTGACGACGCTCAACGGCAGCGCCTATCTTGCCATCGAAAAAAATATCGCGATTGGGGCCACGGCCAGCCGCGCATTTTGGGCCGTTTTCGGACACCATCCCCGCGCGCTGGCCGAACTGGTTCGCTCGCTGCTCGCATGGGGCGCGGACATCGCGGTGCTCTGGCTCGCGGTAAAGGCAACGCTTGGGATAGCTCCCGGGCGAGACCGGGATTGGCGCGTTTTCTCGCTGTGGATACCGTTATCGGTGATTATATCGCCGTCGGCCTGGCCTTATGACCTGATCCTGATGCTGCTGCCGTTCGCGCAGATGGCGGGGGCGGTGACGCGTAATGATGTCAGCCGGCGGGCCCTCTGGATGGGCGGGCTGAGTTATGTTGCCGCGTTCGTGGCAAATTTCGCGATGTATACTTCGATGCCGTTTTTTTTGCGGCGTGACGTTTTCCTGGTCCTGGTTGAATTCTGGTCCGTGTCAATGATCCTGGCCTACATGAGCGCCTATTGGTTTGCCGCCGATCGGTTATCAGCGCCCGTGATCCAATTTGCCGAAGATGCGCCAACAGCGGTTCGCATCTGACGATCAATGCCTGACGTTTCCGTCGCCGCCGCGGTAGTATTGAATGGACATATGGGACGGCGGCAGTAAATGGCGTACACGATCGACGACGGCGTACGCGGTTGGCCGGGGCGCGCGTTAATACGCTGGGTCGCGGCGGTGACGCTGGCGGCGTTCTTGGCGGGATGCGCGATCGGACAGCGCGGACCCTTCAAGCTTCCTTCCGGCGCGCTGCCACCGGCCAAAGTGCCGCCGGCAGCCGCGCGAGCGCCTGCCAGGCTTGAGCGCAGCGCTCCATTTGCGATCGCGGCGGGGCCCGACGGCAATATGTGGTTCACCGAATTTCACACCAGCCGTATCGGGCGAATCACGCCGCAGGGCGATCTCACCGCGTTCAAAGTCTCAGCGGCCAGATTGCCCGAGCGTTTGACGGCTGGCCCCGACGGCGCTATCTGGTTCACCGACCCGGCCGGTAATCAAATCGGGCGTTTGACCACCGACGGCGCGGCGGTAGCCGTGCCGATCCCAACACCGCATAGCGGGCCAGCGGGGATAACGCTGGGACCCGACGGGAACCTGTGGTTCACAGAACATTCCGCCAACTTTATTGGGCGCATAACTCCGCTCGGCACGATCACCGAATTCGCTTTACCTGGTGGCGGCGGTCCGGCGGGAATCGCGGCGGCGGACGGTAATCTTTACTTCGCGGAAAATCAGGGCAATCGAATTGTCCGCATGTCACCGCAAGGAAGGTTGGACGAATTCCCACTGACGCATCCGGGCAGCGTGCCCAACGATATAGCCGCTGCCCCAAACGGCGATCTGTGGTTTACGGAAATCGGGACCGACCGCGTTGGCCGCCTCACGCCAGATGGCAGAATTACCGAATACGCGCTTCCGGTGCACGGAGTGCCATTCGGAATTGCGTTGGGGCGGGCGGGCGACGTGTGGGTGACGATCGCGAAAGAACATGCGATTTGCCGTATCCGCGCCGATGGCCGCGTGAGCGCGTTTTACCTGCCGGTTGACATCGATCCGAGCCTTATCGCGGCAGGCCCGGACGGAAATCTCTGGTTTACCGAGCCCGACGGCAATATCGGCCGGTTTGATCCATCTGGCGTTCTGAAACAGTTCAAAGTCGCCCAACCCGCGCAGCCGATGGCGGATGCGGCCTCTGACTAACAAATCCGACGGACCGCGCGCGCGCCGTCCCGCGCGTTGCTGTCACACCCGCGCGGTTTTGCGCTATAAATTGGCGATGAGACCTGCTGAACGCGGTTCTGGCCGCGTTCGGACCGCTGTGCATGCAGACCGGGCGAGACCGATCGCGTCTATTGCGACCTTGTTGGTGCTTGGCCAACGTTTATCGGCGATCGCACCGGATGGCGATAGCTGGCGGCAATGAAAACCAACCACGCATCGGGATAAGCCGTAAAGGGAGATTGCGAAGATGGGCCATCTTGAGGGTAAAGTCGCCGCCGTCACTGGCGGTGGTCGCGGAATCGGCCGTGAGGTTTGCAAAGCACTGGCCGCTCAGGGCGCGGCGGTCGTAGTCAACGACCTCGGCGTGACTGTGGCGGGCCAGAAGGAAACGGTCTCGCCGGCCGACGACGTGGTCAAGGAAATCAAGGGCGCGGGTGGCAAAGCCGCGTCGAATCACGAGGATATTTCGACGCCCGAGGGCGGCGAGAGTCTCGTTAACCAGGCCGTCAAGGAATTCGGCAAGCTCGATAT
>JBOHWJ010000560.1:0-4093 GCA_050736495.1 Binataceae bacterium (SeqCode)
CGCTCGCGCCGAAGGAAAAGGTGGTCGATACCGCGACGGAGTTGGCGCGGCGGTTGATCAAGATGCCGCCGCTTGCGCTCAGATCGGCGAAAATGCTCGTGCATACCGCCGTCAACGCGGACCTGAAGACCGGTATCGAGGCTGAGCGCCAGGCGATGGGTTTCCTGTTCGACACGCACGACCGGGACGAGGGGATGAACGCGTTTCTGCAAAAGCGCGAGGCGACATTCAAGGGGCGTTAGGATACCCGCGCGCTACTCATGTGGAATGTCGCCGCCAGCAAGCGAATCCGCGCATGCGGATTCGGACTGTTGCCCGCATCGTCGAATGTGTTATAAGCAAAACTGCTGAGTCGTATAAGCAACGATGGTTATTGGCGGGTACAGAACGTTGACAACTTCGCGACTATCGGCGGCCCTGTTCGGAAAGCCGCCGCACAACGGCGGCGCATTCGCATAGGGTCTGCTGAAATCCTCTCCGTTTTCAGGGAGAGGCGCCCGTCGTATCCGTTCTCTTTGGGGCAACGGATCCGGGTGATAAAAACGGAGGCCGGCTATTCAACCGGCCTCCGTTTTTATGCACGAGCTAATTTTGTGGGCGTGCCCGCCGTGGCGTGAAGCGAACGGCGTGGTTCTATCTCGCCGGCGTCGGCGGCAATTGCTCGAACCACGGCATCACGAGCCGTTCGTTGATCGAGTAGGGATAGGCGTGGCCCCATTCGGGTAACTCTGCATATTTGAGATTGTAGCCCAGCTCTTCGAGCAGGCTGCAAGTTTGGCGCGTCAACTGCACCGGAAAGATGAAGTCATGCGCGCCATGGATCACGAAGATCGGCAAGTCCTTGCCCCGTCCTTCGCTCAGCACCGGTTGAATCGCGAGGTGCAGGGCGCCGGCGACCGGTGCTATCCCGGCGAACAGCTCATGGCGTTCGAGACCCATGATGTAGGTGAAGATACCGCCGTCGGAGAGCCCGGTCAGGTAAATGCGCGAACGGTCGATGGAATATTCCGCTTCGACCTCCCGCAGCATTCGCAAGATCGAGTCGGTGTCGGGACTGCCCATCGTCATCGTCCACGTATTATCGAGCGATTTGGGCGAGAGTAGTATATAGCCTGCGCATCGCGCCGGCCGGAGCCACGTGAAGATGTACTCGTCCCCCTGGCCGTAACCGCCGTGCATGCAGATGATAAGTGGCCATTTGGCGCCGGGCGTGTAATTTTCGGGGACATAGAGCGTGTAGTCGCTGCGCTCGTCGTTGCGCTCGCGATGGGTGAAGCCGACCGGCGCGCCCTCCGGCGACACCGAACCCGGCGCGGCTTCGGGCGGCGCGACCGCGCCCGCGCTGACGAAATACTGTCCGAGTACCGGCACCGCCTTGCGCAGGTCGTAGATTTTATAGAGCGCCCGACAAAAGGCGCGGCGGCTATAGAAGAACGCGACCGTCCATTGCGGACCGGGCTTGGTGAGGAAAATGGTGAGTGACCTTTCGAGCAGCGCGGCGGCTTCGCGAAATTTGACGTGAAATTCGCCGTGACCGGGCGGCGGTTCGAGTTCGGCGAAGTCGGCGGCGAAACGCCGGAAGGTGTTGCCGGTCGCCTGCACCAGGCGCATCTGGGCTTCCGCCACTTCGCGGAAACGGAGATTTTCCTGGACCGACTCGAAGGTGCGCAGATATTCGAGCAGTCCGCTTTCGGCCGTTCTCAGCCGCTCAAGGTAGCCGCCGTCCACATGCGCCATGATGATGCGCCCTCCGTACTGCCGGAGCCTACCAGCAGGGCGCGCGCAAAGTCCAAGCGCTTGCGGCGGGCGCGCATCACGCGGTCCGGACCCTCCGCGGCGCTTCACATAGAAGCACGCCCGGCCCTATTGATGACGGCGGGGAAATCAGTCATCGGGAGAAATCGGAGGGAATCGGGCTTGACAATGAGGGCATCCGCCCGTATACATAAAGCAAGCAAGCGTTTGCTTTTACGCGGAGACGCGAGAATCGGCAAGACCATAAAGGCAGGACCGTAAGAATACCGAATCAACGGTACCAAACAGCATTGGGAGATCGCGATGAACGTTGAGACCCAACATCAAGTCGATAGCCGCTTTGAAACTCTTTATCAGCGCGAATACACCGTGCAGGCGCCCGACATGCGCCGCCTTTACGAGAACGCCAAGCGTGACCAATGGAACGTCTCGCGCGACATCGACTGGTCGCAGTCGGTCGATCTCGACCGCGGCATTTTCGCCGAGGGCCTGATTGACGGCTACGGCGGCGACATCTGGAACAAGCTCGACAAGAAGAAGCAGCGCGAACTCAACATCGAATTTTCATGCTGGCGGATTTCGCAGCTCCTGCATGGCGAGGAGGGTGCGATGCTCGCGTGCAGCCAACTCGTCGACATGGTGCCGACCAACGACGCCAAGTTTTTCCAGTGCACCCAGGTGGTCGACGAGGCGCGCCATACCGAGGTCTTGAGCCGCTACCTCAACGAAAAGTGCGAAGGCCGCATCTACCCGATGACCAACAACGTCAAGCATTTGTTCGACTATCTGCTCGGACAGGGCAAGTGGTTCATCAAGACGGTCGGGTTGCAGTTGGTCGCCGAGACTTTCGCGGTGGGGCTGTTCCGGATGCTGGCGGAGACCTCGCAGGACCCGCTGCTGCAAAGCATTAGCAAGAAGATCCTGATTGACGAGTCGCGCCACATGGGCTTTTCGGTGCTCGGATTGCCCGACACGATCGCGAGCCTGAGCCCCTCCGACATGCGCGAGCTCGAGGATTTCACGGCCGAAGCGTGCCGCCTCGTGCTACGCGGCCAGTTCCCGCGCGAAGCTTTCGAGCGGATCGGCCTCAATGCAGCGGAAATCAAGGAAGTCGAGCGCGCTCGCATCGAAAACGCCAAGAGCAACGACTACCTATATTTCCGCCAGATATTCAAGCGCGAGATGTACACACAGGTGGTCGCCAATATGAAGAAGGTCGGCCTGATGACCGAGCGCAATGCCGAGAACCTGCGCAAGCTCGGCATCGACCCCACTATCGACGGGCGTGCGGCCCGCCTCGAGACCGAGGACCTGTTGCGCTGACCACCGGCGCATCACCGCTTACGTATCCCTGGTTGGCCGAATGAGGCGAGCGACCGCGCAAATGCCAGCTTCGACTCACGCGGCCGTCCGCACTCCGCGACAGGACAACCGCCGCGCCCAGTTACTGGACGCGGCGGCGCGCCTGTTTCGCGAGCGCGGGTATCATGCGACCTCAATGCGCGATATCGCCAAGGCGGCTGGTATGCTCTCCGGCTCGATT
The DNA here is from genome assembly GCA_050736495.1 of Binataceae bacterium (SeqCode). Lineage (GTDB taxonomy): Bacteria > Desulfobacterota > Binatia > Binatales > Binataceae > JBOHWJ01. The sequence continues at coordinate 3,299 of JBOHWJ010000560.1, forward strand.
TACTATCACTTCGAGTCCAAGGAGGAGATGCTGCTGGCAGTTTACGAGGAAGGCGCGCGGCGTTTCGGTGAGGCGGTCGACGCGGCCACGGCGCGCGAGAATAAGCCATGGGTGCGGCTGCAGGTGGCATGCGCGGCGCATCTACGCGCGATGACGGCGTTTCGCGACTATACCCAGGTCATGATCCGCACGTCGCCCGACGAGGCCGGACAAGTGGGGCCGCGGCTGCGTGAATTGCGCGGCGAATACGAATCACGTTTCCGCCGGCTGATTGACGAACTCACGCTGCCGGCGCACGTCGATCGGCGCTATCTGCGCCTGTTTCTGATTGGCGGACTCAACTGGTCACAGGTCTGGTACCACCCCAACGGCGATTCGCCGGAGATGGTGGCGCGCCGGTTTCTTGACGCGCTGCGCTGCCAGCTCGACATCTCGTAGCCCGCGTCTCACTTTTCTCGACCTCTTCTGACTTCTGATTCGCCCGGCGATTGACCGGGACGGCGGCTTACGGTTCCGAGGCCGAGGTATGCTGATCGGCACATTCCGGACTATAGCCGAGCCACGAATCGCCGCAGCCGACACAGCCTTGCGACTGGCGCAATAATAAGCGTTCCGCTCGGCGACATCGAACAATTCAAAAGCCAAAAGCATCATTTAGCTAGATTGCGATAGTCTTGAGATCTTCGCTCATGGACCTCCCGCCCCAGTGCTAGCGAAGCTCTGCACAAGCTTTCGTGTGGTCATTCCGAGCGCCTCTAGCGGAGCTTTAGGCGAAGCGAGCAAAGGAGTCGGCGA
>JBOHWJ010000561.1:0-2921 GCA_050736495.1 Binataceae bacterium (SeqCode)
CAAATAGATCATCTGCTTGGCGATAGCGGGCGGCAAAAGCTTCGGCAGCCGCTGCGTGCCACCGGCGCCGGGCAGTATCCCGATGAGAATTTCCGGCACGCCGATTTTCGCGTCGTCCGCCATCACACGGAAATCGCACGAGATCGCCAGTTCGCAACCGCCGCCGAAGGCGAGTCCATTGACCGCCGCTATAGTCGGCCTGTTCAGATCGTCGATCATCGAGAACGTGGTCTGGATAGACTCGATCATATCCATGAAGCTAGCGCCGTTTTCGATACTGCTGAGATTCGAGATATCGGCGCCGGCGCAGAATGCGCGCCCATTGCCAGTGAAAATCAGCACACGCACGTTCTTATCGGCGCGCACGGCGGCAACCAGCTCGCCGAATTCGCGTATCATCACGCTATCGATCGAGTTGAGCTTGTTGGGCCGGTTCAAGCGAACCAGCGCGATACCGTCGTTCAACGAATATTCGAATGTCTGGTACATCGACGCCTCCGCGTTTAGCCTCGTTCGCGCGCGATACGAACCGTGGGCGACTTGCGTCAGGTCCATCACAGCGCTCAATTCGGCTGCCCAGCGTAGCAGGTTTACGGGCGAACTTGTCTATTTCTGCCGACGCGCGGATACTGTCAGGACGTAACTTCCGAGGTTCGCAAGTTAGCGCGGCGACGGCGCATTCATGTGCCGGAGTTCGCCACGGAAACAGGCGAACGAGCATACGCAAAGTGGCCGATAGCAACGAAGCAACGGTCTTCCCGTGGCGCGCCGCGATTCTCTCCGCGCTCACTGTAATCCTCTTCGCGCTGGCGTTGTGGTTCTACAACAACCACCGGCCTGAGCTGGGGCTGCTCCTGCTCGGCTGCGCCTTCGTCGTCCCGATGGTGTGGGTGATACTGGCCGCGCGCGAAAGTGAAAGCGCCGGCACGCCATTGCACAGCTTCATCCCGCGCATCGCCGGATGGTTGGTGCTTGGGACGGTCTTCCTCGGCATCTTCTGGTGGAACGTCAATCGCCATATCAGCATGATGGAGGCGGGCTTCGCGGCCATTTATATTCTGTGCGCATTCGTTGCCATGCGCATCCTGAATGGCAAGCGCGACTCGAACCGCACCAACCTGAGAAGTATCGAAGGCCGCCGTCCGCGGCCCGGCCCACGCCAGCGCCCCGGCAGCCGCTAACGGTTTGTTCACGCACATTCCCGCACGCCATGGGGCCAAGGGGCGTGCGTGCCCGCGTGCGCAACCGCGGTCAAATCTTCGCATGCGCTCCGGTCATGTGCGGGAGCGCGGAACTCTGCTAAAAGCTCGAATGTAGCTTCGGCGCATGGAGGACCATCCGATGAAGGTCGTCGACGGTGACAGCCACTTCATGGAACCGCTCGATCTATTCGAGCGCTATATCGACCCGGCTTTGCGCGACCGCACTATCAGAATCGCGAACGACCCTGCGACCGGCCAACGCGCGATGCTCGCGGACAACAAGCCGATGAAAATGCGCGATGTCGACGAAGTGCTCGGTCTTCTTTGCGCCTATGGCCAGAAGGAAACCGGACTCAACATGAGCAACTTCGACCGTTACAGTGCCCGCAACGCGCAGTGGCAAGACATGGACGCGCGTGTGCGTTTCATGGACGAAGAAGAGATCGGCGTCCAGGTCATCTACCCCAGCCTCGGCATTATCTGGGAAGGCGAAGTCGACGATCCAATTCTCGCCGACGCCTTCTGCCGCGCCTACAACACCTGGGCGTTTGAACTGGTTGCGGGGCACAGAAATCGCCTCTTTCCCGCCGCTCATATTTCATTGCGCGACGCCGCGCTGGCCGTGCGCGAGCTCGAACGCGTGGCGAAGCTCGGTTGCCGCACCGCGTTCGTTTCCGCCGCGCCGATCCGCGGCCGCAGCTTCGGCCATCCGGAGTTCGACCCGGTATGGGCAACCGCGCAGGACCTCGACATGGCGATCGGCATCCACCTCGTCTCGCATCGCCACTACACCGGCAGCGATTGGTACCACGATCCCAAGCCGCCCATGATGTACTTTTCAATGAACTTGATCCAGGATCCGCGCCAGGCGCTCACCACCATGGTCATCGACGGTGTGTTCGAGCGTTTTCCCAAGCTTCGCGCCGGCACTATCGAGGCGATGGTCGGATGGGTCGGTGAATGGATCGAGCGGATTGATTATCGCTACAAGTATATGGGACATACCTCGCGGATGAAGCGGCCGCTGAGTGAGTATTTCCAGCGCAACATCTGGATCAGCGGAGATCCAGAAGAAAAGATGTTCAAGTACATCGTGCAGTTCGCCGGCGACGATAAATTTTTCATCGGCTCCGACTATCCGCACGCCGAGGGCTTCGTGCATCCAGTACAGAAGGCGCGCGATTATCTGAAGGTGCTGCCGGCGGAATCTATCGACAAAATTCTGTGTAAGAACGCGCGCGACTTTTACCACATCTGACCGCGATGGATACCACCGAACTCGAAAAGCGCGTCGAGGCGGTCGAGGCCATCAAGCAGCTCAAGGCCCGTTACTGCGCCGCCTGCGACAATCGCTACGACGCCGACGCCATCGCTGAACTGTTCACCGAAGACGGCATTTGGGACGGCGAGGGCTTCGGCCGTTTCGAAGGGCGCGACGCCATCCGCGCGTTCTTTCGCACCTGCCCCAACACCAGGAGTTTCGCGATTCACCAGGTGATGAATCCGATGATCGAGGTGAAAGGCGGCCGCGCGCGCGGAAGCTGGTATCTGCTCGCACCGTGCACGCTGCGCAGGAACAATCGCGCGATGTGGCTGGCGGCCCGCTACGAAGAGGAATACGTGAATAGCGGCGGCACGTGGAAAATCAAACACCTCAAAGGCATCGGGCGCTTCTTCGCCGCCTACGATACCGGCTGGGCGAAGAAGCAAACTTCAACC
>JBOHWJ010000562.1:0-8574 GCA_050736495.1 Binataceae bacterium (SeqCode)
CGCAAACCCTGTGCGAGTAGTTTCGCGCGGTGCCGGCGACGCCTGGTCTCCTGACGTTACGGGAATAGAACGCTGCCGCCGTTTGTCTTTGATGGCCAAAATCGCGCTGGTGCGGCTAAGCTCCCACGGGGCCGGGCGGCAAGCGCGAGCGCGCGGGTGATGTGCTACGACTCGTTTGGAGGGCCCGATTAACAAAATATAGAGTACTTGAATTCATCAGTGCCACTGTGCGGTGAGTCGTGGCGGGGGCTACCGGCGCACGGCAGTGGCACAAGGGAAGGCAACGCGATGGGGACAAATGAAAAAAGTGCGGCGCCGGCCTACCGATGGGTGATCGAGGGCCTGCTCATCATCACGCTCGTCGCGCAGGTCATGACCTGGCTTGCACCGGCGCCGATCCTCGGCCCGATGATCAAGTCGCTCAATATAAGCCTTGGCCAGGCCGGCCTCATCATCTCGATCATCGCGCTATGTATCGGGATCTTCTCTTTCGTCGGCGCGATGGTCACCGAACGGCTCGGCACCTTGCGCACGCTGATAGTGGGCGTCTGGCTGCTGGGAATCGGCGAGATTCTGAGCGGCTACACCGCATCATTTCTGCCGCTGCTGGCATGCCGCATAATCGAAGGAATCGGCTACGGCATCATCATCGGACCGCCGACCACGCTGGTGATGCAATGGTTCAGCGAACGTGAATGGGCATATATCAATACGGTCAACGCGCTGTGCGCGTATATCGGGCTGACCGTTGTCTTCACCATCACGGCACCCGTCTTTTACGCGCTCTACGCCTCGTGGAATACGCTGATGAAGGTGTATGGCCTCTCGGTGGTCGTGGTCGCGATACTGTGGCTGATTCTTGGACGCGAACGCCCGGTTGTGTTGGTTGCCGCGCCCGCGCATGGCGCGCGATCGGCCTCGACCCTGCCCGAAGTGCTCAGGATGCGCGCGGTGATCCTGATGGCGATAGCGCTGTTCGGCGGGATGTGGGTGTTTCAACTGTACACCGCTTTTTTACCCGAGTTCTTCAGAGTCGCGCGCGGGCTCAGCCTTTCTCAATCCTCGAACCTCACGGCAGTGCTGCCGTTTACCGGAGTGTTCGCCGCGCTGGCCGGCGGCATCGGCACGGCCGTCGTCGGATTGCGGCGGCCATTCCTGTGGCCGCTCGCGATCCTCGCGCTGATCGGATGCATCGGCGCGATATTGCTGCCCGGCATCGCCGCCATCAGGGTCTCGCTGGTCCTGGTCGGAATCGGCGCGGCGGGCGGCCTGGCCGCTATCGGTACATTGATGATGGAATTGCCGGAGATGACACCGGCCAAGATGGGAACGGCGTTTTCGGTCGTATGGGCGGCCGGTTACACCGGCGCTTTCATTTCACCGTTTCTTGGCGGCGCGCTCGCATCCGCGATGGGACTGCGCAATGTGATGCTGGTGTTCCTGGCGCTGCAGTTACTGCCGATCGTCACCATGTACCTGCTGCCGGAAACCGGTCCGGGCGGTAAGCACGTACTTGCCGCCGTGCCCGTCCCAGAGGCCGCACAGCGCTGAGGCGCTGTTCACCGCGCTCCGCAGGGATGTCTCGGGGGCATTTCGTCACCGTTGATGTTCGTATCCATGGTCAATGACAATGGTGCAAGTTTCGCCCGCGGAAGAGATCGCTATTTCCAAATTCAAGGCTGGCGCGTCTCGACGATGCAACGCTAACGCTCGTGTTCGGCGTGGGGCAGAAGGCTTTCCAATTCCGCATGCACTAGGCCGTTGGACGCGACCAGTCCTTTGACCTTGACCGAAGGTTTGTTGAACACGAACGTCCCGCCATCGACATCGGTGATACGGCCGCCGGCCGCTTCGATTAGCGCCGCGCCCGAAGCGATGTCCCATTCGCTCTTGGGCGAACGCGTGAAAGTGGCATCGGCGGCGCCGCCCGCGACCAGCGCCAGCTTGTAGGCGACGCTGCCAACCGGCTTGACCGTGACCATCCCTTCGTAGGTGCGCCATTCACCGCGCGAGGTTTCGCTGCGGCTGGCGAGCACGATGGCATGCCTGAGCGTGCGCGTACGTGTGACGTGAACTTCGTGCTCGCCCAGGTAGCATCCGGCGCCGATCGCGCCCCAATACATTTCATGCTTGATGGGATTGTAGGTCACGCCCATCACGGCTTTGCCACCGTCGCTGAGTGCGATCGCGACCGCGAATTCCGGCACCCCCTTGATAAACTCCTTGGTGCCGTCCAACGGGTCGACGATCCATACCCGCTCGTGCATGAGCCGCTCGCCGTCGTCGGCGGTCTCTTCGGAGAGCCATCCGTAATCGGGAAACCCGCCGCACAGCAGTTCGCGCAACTTGTGGTCGGCCTCGAGGTCCGCGGTCGTGACCGGATTGTCGCGCCCCTTGGAATCGATGCGAAACCCGCGATCGCGATAGTAGCGTTCGAGTATTTCGCCGGCGGCGAGTGCGGCGTCGCGCGCCACGGTGAGCTCGCGCGTATAGGCGCCGGACCTGCCGTCGGCCGTGTGGGCGGCGCCTTTGGAGGCTGGTGGAGAACTTGTTGTCATCACAAATCCGTTGAAGCCACGCACATCCCACGCACATCCATTGCGCGAAGGCGACGATGGTGCGGCTTCGTTGCTATCGTTTGGAACTGGCGAGGCGCCGGCGTCGCACCTTTTCATAGGCTTTCATCAACTCGGCGCTCATCTGTTCACGCTGTTCGTAGAGCCGCCGCGTTTTGCGCGGCTTGCGGCGCGCGAGCGCGTAGGCGGTGATTAGCGGCAGTGCCACGGTCGAATCGACGTAGCAAACGACCGAATCGGGCAGCCGGTCGGGATCGATCTTACCCCAACTCACCGCCTCCGACGGCGTCGCGCCCGAGAGCCCGCCGGTATCCGGCCGCGCATCGGTTACCTGCAGGAAGTAATCGTGCCCCTTCTCGGCGACGCCCATCACTTCCTGGATCTGCGGCTCGGTCTGCAGTACGAAGTTCTTCGGTGAGCCGCCGCCGAGGATGAAGACCGCGCTTTTCATCCCGGCCTTTTTCGCCGCATAGACGATGGCGGCGGTCTCGTTTACGTCGGCGAGCGGGTCGAGCCGCAGCTTGTGACCCTCGAACTCGAGCAGCGCAAGGTTCATACCGATCGAGGAGTCGCCTGGCGAGGACGTGTAGATTGGCATCGCATGCTCGTACGCGGCCGCCAACAACGAATGGCGCGTCTGTTTGAGCACGCGCTCCCGCTCGGCGACATAGCGGCCGGCGCGATAGTGAAATTCCGCGCTGCTCATCGGATGCTGGAATTCGTCGTGGAGCGCGATTTGACGAAAGAACGCGTCGGTCGAAAGCAGCACCTTGTAATCGAAGAAGATATCGTAGATGCGCACGACGCCTTGCTGGCGCAGCTTGATGTCGTCGGCCTCGGCTGATCCCTGGAACATTTTGAGGCCGAGTCCGAAGTGGGTGTCGTGATAAAGGTTCGCACCGGTCGAGACCATCCAGTCGACGAAGCCGTTCTCGATAAGCGGAATGAAGCACGACATCCCGAGACCGGCAGGCGTGAGCGCACCCGTAACACTCATCCCAACGACAGTATCGTCCGTAAGCATCTTTTCGGCAAAAAGGCGGCAGGCTTCGTGCAGGCGGCGGCCGTTGTAAGCTAGAAAGGCGGTGTCGACCAGTTCCGCCGCCGTCATGTCGCCGCGCACCGGACGCGGTTCGATCGACGCGCCACCAATATTTGACCGTGCTTTCTTGCGAGCCATGCTTCTCTTACCAGACCGGGCTAGAGTCCTACGCATTACGCATATGCGACGTTGCACAAGCGGGTGCGGGCCAGTCAACTCCGAATAGCGGAATTCTGGCGGTCATACGCGTGCGATTCCATCTTTTCCAGTTTGCCAGTTCGCAATCCAGGACTTAAGATGCTCACGGGGACGACTTTCTTCGACAGAGGACATGCGATGGCGATTATTGCGATGACCCAACATCTGGGGACAGGCGCCGCCGAACTCGGCCAACTCGCAGCCGCGCGCCTGGGCTACCGCTTCGTGATGAGCAGGCAACTCATCGCAGAGACCTCGCAACTCTATAACGTCACGCCCGAGCAACTCATCATCGTCGACGAACGCCGCCCGCATTTCTGGGAGCGGCTTAAGACCGATACCGAACGGTTCATCGCGTTTTTCCGCGCAGTCGTGCTCAAGGAAATGGCCAAGGACAAGCTGGTCGTGGTCGGCCGCTCCGTGGCTCATCTGATGCCGGATTACGGATGTGGCCTGCGCGTGCGCATGACTGCGACGCTCAAGGATCGCATCCAGAAGGTCGCTGCGGAGGAAACCCTCACGGCGGCGGTCGCCGAGCGCCGCGTGCGCGATTACGATCGCGAGGTCCGCGCTCGCCTGCAAACCCTGTTTGGCGTCGACACTGACGACCCGGCGAGCTTTGGCCTCGTCGTCAACACCTCGGCGATGCCGATGGAGACGCTGGTTTCGGCCATCGCCAGTTGCGCCGAAGCGCTCGACCGTGCCGCCGAGCCGCAACAGTGGTGCCATATGCGCGATGCGGCACTAGCGGCCGAGGTTCGCGCCGCCCTCATGTTCCATCCGAAAATTGGACATGCGCCCCTGGAGGTGCAATGTGCGGGCGGAGCGGTGCTGGTGAATGGACCGGGTCTGGTGCCGCCATGGGACGACCTGGTCGACCATGTCGTCCGCCAAATTGCCGGCGTCAGCACGGTTGAAATTATCGCGGAAGAACAGCCCACCCCGGTCCGTCCGAGTTAGAGCGCGCTGGTCAAGCCGTATCTCTCATCGCGCGGGGGGGGGTATCGCGATTGCGGCGCCGGACGCGTATCGGGTCATGCCGCCGCGCCGGCGAGCAATTTCACGGTTGCCGTTATCGACCTTCGCCGCGGAAGCCAATGGGGGCTCGGCAGCGCGCTTACCATGCCGCGTGGCGCATGCTATGGTCGCGGTTCCGCAGGAATCCGCGATGCGCCAGATAGTTATTTTCTTCGCCACCGCGATCTACACCGGATACGCGCCCAAGGCTCCCGGCACCGCCGGGTCGGTGGTCGGGCTGATCCTGGCATGGGCCGCATTTGCGCCACTATGGCGTGAATCGCCCGCCGCCTTTCTACTCATTTTCGTACTGATATTCGCGGTTTCATGCTGGATCGCCGGTGCGGCCGAGAAAATCTTCGATGCGCATGACAGCCCGCATATCGTTATCGACGAAGTGCTTGGCATGATCGCAACCATGTTCATGAACCCAACGGCGTGGCCGTATCTGGCGGGCGGCTTCGTGCTCTTTCGTTTCTTCGACATCCTGAAGCCGTTTCCCGCAAGTCTTATCGACCGCCGCATGCGCGGCGGGGCGGGCGTGATGCTTGACGATCTCGCGGCGGGCGTCTATGCCAACATCGTGCTACAGGTGTTGCGGCGGCTACTATAAGGTTGGTGCGGCCGTTAACGCCGGGTGCGACGACGCCCGGCGACCAGCAGACGAAGGGAGCGAGCCAATGATCATTCAGCGAGCGGTGATTCTTTCCACAGGCGACGAGATTACGACCGGCCGCGTGGTCGACAGCAATTCCAACTACATAGCTGACAAGCTCGCCGAAATCGGCATCGACCTGGTCGCCGTACTGACCGTAGGCGACGTGCCCGAACGGCTCGAATGGGCCTGGCGCACCGCCATCCAGATGAGCGACGTGGTCATTTCCACCGGCGGCATCGGACCCACCGCCGACGACCTTACCAACGAGACCGTCGCGCGCCTGACCGGCAAAAAGCTCTGGCGCGATGAGGCCTCGGTCGAGCATATGCGGCGTTTGTTCAGCTCTGTCGGCCGTGTGATGCCGGAGAACAACATCAAGCAAGCGCTCTTTCCCGAAACCGCGACCGTCATCCCCAACCCGCTCGGCACCGCGCCGGGTTTCATGATGGAGGCGACCGAAAACGGCCATACTTCTGAGTTGATCATAATGCCGGGCGTGCCGCGCGAGATGAAGCCGATGATGGAGAACAGCGTCATCCCGTGGCTCAAAGCAAATCGCGGCTCCAGGATGATTTTCGCCGCGCGCACGTTCCAGACCTTTGGCATCAGCGAGTCGGGACTCGACGAAGCCGTGGCCGGCACGGTCAAGCCCGAGGAGGGCCGCCTCGCCTTTCGCGCGAGTTTTCCACAGATTTCAATGCGCGTCACGGTCGAGGACGTCCCCGGCAAGGCCGAGCAACGGCTTGAAGAGTTGTGCGTGCGCGTGCGCGGCCGGATCAACAGTTACATCTATGGCGAAGGTGATGCGACCATGGAGGATGTGGTCGCCCGCTTGCTCACCGAAAAGAAGCTCACGCTCGTCGTCGCCGAGTCCTGCACCGGCGGCCTCATCGGCCATCGCCTCACCAACGTCCCCGGCAGCTCGCATTTTTTCAAGGGTGATTTCGTCACCTACTCCAACGACTTGAAGATGAGCCTGCTGGGCGTGCGCGAGGAGACACTCAAACAGCACGGCGCCGTGAGCGAGCAATGCGTGCTCGAAATGGCGGCCGGCGCACGCGAACGCGCGGACGCCGACCTCGCGATCGCGACTTCGGGCGTCGCCGGACCTGACGGTGGCACCGCCGATCATCCAGTAGGCACCGTATGTCTGGCGCTCGCGGCGCGTGACGGCGTCTCGGCCTCGCGCCGCTACCAATTCCGCGGCACGCGCGACTGGGTCAAGCTGTTGACCTCGCAGGTCGCGCTGGATTGGCTGAGGCGTTACGCGTTGGGAATTCCGCTGGGCGAGTCGATCGTTTTCCGGCGCTGATCGCGGTGCCCGCGCGCGACTTCGATCGCTGTCCCCGATTTCGACAGGGCAGTCCGGGCGCAATTTCGCACGGTTCCGCGTTTGGGTCGCTGCCTGCATGGAAGGGAGGGCCGCGCATTTGTATCCATTAGCGGCGCAAACTACGATGGCTGAGTCGTCAGTGGGCACCGAGAACACGCGGAGAGTTTGAACATCCTCGGCCTACAAGGTTCGGAATTTTCCCGCGATGATCGAGCAAAGGTTCGGAGCGTAGTTCGTGTTGACAATTCTTGCCGGCCTCTTCGCCTTGGCGATCCTTGCCGGTTTCATCGGCTCGCTGTCGGGATTAGGCGGCGGCGTCTTTATCGTGCCAGGCTTGGTTTTGCTCGCACACGTGCCGATGCAAGTGGCGGTCGGCGTGAGCCTGATTTCCGTGGTCGCCACCAGCGCCGGCGCCAGTGTTGCTTTCGTGCGCGACGGCTGGACCAATCTACGGGTCGCCATGCTGCTCGAATGCGCAACCGTGACCGGCGCTGTGACCGGCGCTTACATCGCGGGAATCATCTCCGCGCCCGTGCTGGAATTGCTGTTCGCCCTGATGATGCTGCAATCGGCCTATTTCTCGATGCGTAAGCAAGACGATGACTACGCGACAGCGAATGATCCTCTATGTGAGCGGTTGCATCTCGGCGGTGAACTACCGAACGAGGACGGCACGTCAACGCCCTATGGTGTGGTTCATCTGCCGGGCGGCGCCGCAATCATGGTAATTGCCGGATTGATGTCGGGGCTGCTCGGCGTCGGTGCCGGCGCGCTCAAGGTTACCGCGATGGATTACGTGATGCGGCTACCGCTCAAGGTCTCGAGCGCGACCAGTAATTTCATGATTGGCGTGACCGCTGGAGCCGGCGCGCTGGTCTTTCTCGCCCGCGGCGACGTGCCAACCGTGATCGCCGCGCCGGTCGCGCTCGGCGTGACCGCCGGTGCGTTAGTCGGCAGCCGGCTTCTGCCGCAACTCAACGTGCACGCCCTGCGTATCGGCTTCGTCATCATCATGTTGCTCATCGCGGTCGAAATGGGCTGGCGCGCGCTGGCCGGCCTGTAGTTCATGCCAAGCCAGCTTAGCGACGAAGACCGCATTCTGCGCGTATGGACGCCGGTCATCTTGCGCACGATCCTGATCACGGCCGCGGCGGTGCTGGTGGGCGGGCTAATCGTGATGATCTATTGGTCGCCCGGCTTCTTCGTCGACCGCTACCGCCAAGTACAAAATGGAATCGACTTACAGGACAAAACGGCATGGTCGACCCTCGCCGTCAATGCGACGCAGGGCGATTCGCACGCGATCCTGACAATCGGCCTGATGGTGCTGACGCTGGTGCCGCTCGGACGTGTCGCCTTCACCTTCTTTCTGTTTCTGAAAGAGCGCGACGGGGTCTTCGTGGCCGCCACCGCCTACGTCCTGACCGGCCTTATCGTGGGCGTGTTACTCGGCCGCATCGGCTAAGCGCGCGCCCCTTAGCTGGAGGCTCAAATGGAAATTGCAGGCAAAGTCGCCGTGATTACCGGTGCGGGTTCCGGAATCGGACGCGCCACGGCTCAACTGCTGGCCGCCGAGGACGCCTCAATCGTCGTCGCCGACATCGACGAAGCCGGCGGCAATGAGACCGTGCGCCTTATCGAGGGCGCGGGCAGCCGCGCGATCTTCATCAAAGCCAACGTTACCGACGCCGTCGACGTCCGCCGGATGCTTGACACCGCCGTAACCCGATTCGGTCGCCTCGACATCCTC